>DASSDQ010000024.1:0-10166 GCA_035697025.1 Erysipelotrichaceae bacterium
ATGAGTTTACCTCTATTATCCCCAAACTCAGTTAGATTGATCCAATGACTCATAAGACTCCTTTAATATACTATACCAGTTTAAACTATAAAATTCATTTTCTATCTTAATATCATCGACAAATGTGCCCTCTAATTTAAATCCAAATTTGAGATAAAATCGATTCGCCCTAATATTTTGTGTAAGAACATTAAGATATACTTTATGGAGCTTTAAGTCATTAAACGCAATATTTAATATCGTTTCAGTTGCTTCATATGCTACATTAGTACCTTGTGCAAATTTACGCAATACAATCGCATATTCAGCTTTCATATTAATCGTATCAATATTTTTTAGACTGATTGTGCCAAGATATTCATCTGAATCATTCACAATCGCAAAATGTCTTGATGAAGTGAATTTACCTGATTCGATTATAAAATTCTGAACATCAATAGAACTATATTTGGAAAAATCTGTTTTAAATTGGCTAGAAATTTCTCTATCCTTCATCCATTCCAATATATATTGAATATCTTTTAATTTTAGTTCTCTTAACTTCATATTAAATCCTAAATCTGTTTAATGTATTAATAAGGAAATCAATTTCTTCGATAGTCATACCGTTATACAAAGGTAGAGTTAAGACTTGATTGGCGAGTTCTTCGCAGATTGGATAGTCGCCTTTCTTAAATCCTAGTTCAACATATGCATCTTGAAGATGAGGTGGAATTGGGTAATGTATTAAACTTTGAATTTCATTTGTACTTAAGTAAGCCATTAATTCATCGCGATATTTAGTCTTTATCACAAATAAATGCCACACATGTGTACATTCTTTATCTACTTTAGGTAACTCTATAAATGGATTATTAACTTCATTTAGTAATCGATTTGCTAAATTTTCTCGCTCTTTAGTTAATTCGTTCATGAAAGTTAATTTCACACGAAGTAAACCAGCTTGAAGTTCATCTAAACGAGAGTTTGTCCCAACTATTTCATTGAAATAACGTTTTTGTGATCCATAGTTACGATATGTTCTAACTTTTTCAGCTAATTGTTCATCATTTGTTACAATCGCGCCACCATCTCCAAAACATCCTAAATTCTTTGATGGATAGAAACTAAAACAACCAACATACCCGATTGATCCAGTCATTCTATTTTTATATTGTGCTCCATGAGATTGAGCACAATCTTCAATTAAATACAGATTATACTTCTCACATACTTCGAGAATTTTATCCATTTTAGTTGCTTGGCCATATAAATGTGTAACTAAAATAGCTTTGGTTTTAGGTGTAATATACGATTCTAAGTTCGTATCATCCATATTATGAAAATCATTCGGTTCTACAAATACAGGTGTTGCGCCATTCATTGTGATCCCCATAACAGTCGCAATATAGGTATTTGATTGAACTAATACTTCATCACCTTCTTTTATCCCTAATAGTTTTATTGAAATCCATAGTGCATCTAAGCCATTCGCTAATCCAACACAATAGTTTGAACCAATATAATTTGCGAATTCTTGTTCAAATGCCTTCACTTCATTCCCCAGGATATAATATCCACTACGCAATACTTCTATCGCTTTTTGTTCATAAGCATCTTGATGCATAAAAAACTGACGATCTAATGCGTTTGCGCTTATTTTCATAATTGAACACCTCTTTTTTTAGTACGACGTACATCATATACGATAATTCCAGCTGATAAAATAACCCCAATAATCGATAGAATTAATCCAGCTTTAAATCCTTCTGGTATAAAATTCATTACAATTTCATTATAACCATTATCAACTTGAATACCGATAAATCCACCATTAACTTGATATGTTTTAACAACATTTCCGTTTACTTTAACTTCCCAACCAGCATCATATGGAATCTTGAGTATCATAAATCCCTTCACACTCGTAGTTATATCGCCATAGAAGTAATTATTATGATAATCAATATGTTCTAATTCACCGGTTGTATTCCCTAACAATGTTTTAATTTCTTCAACATTCTCAGGTTTCGCGATAATTGATTTATTTAAGAATGGTAATCGATCAACTTCTGGTAATTTCATTAAATAATCAAAATTCACAACACTCGTATACAATTCACCTACCGATGTATAATCCAAATTTTCATATACTAAGAGTGAACCCTGATAATTTTCTTGAATCAATTTAAAATTAGAATGTGGAAGTTCATCTGCACTTACCACTATCGCATATTTAGTACTTAAGAAATTGATAATTTCCGCATCTTTGATGTTAAAAATCCAATCGCTTTCAAAATCCTTAACACTTGGTGCCAACTTCTTCATATCATTGAATGATGGTGCGTATGTCGAATCATAGGTCATTAATCCCTTTAATTGATAGTGTAAATTATGATTATGACTATATGACCAATATAAACTATCATGGGGTACATATACACGATAGAATTCACTATAATTATCTGGATCTAAACTTTCGAAATATCGATTTAAATCATTTGGGTTTTCTTGTAGTACATGAGTTGCTTTATTAACAAACTCCCAAGTTGAATTCTCGTTTAACCGTATAAATCCAATTAACCATATATTGTGAGCAGCTAATTGCACTATTGTTAGCACTAATATACTTATCATTAACCATTTCTTATTTAGTTTAATTAATAAATATAGCGTCACAAACACGACAAGAGAGACCATTGAAAGGTAGAACAATCCAATATTATCAGAGAATTGATTTAACTTACCTGTCACAATTAATGATAATGGAACATTAAAGACTAAAATAACAGCTATAACGATTAAACTAGTCGTTAAATTACGGAAATTAATTAAATGAGTTTGTGTAAGATAACGTGATGCGTTGATTAAATTTACAATAATAAATAGATATGTCCATCTAAAACTTGGACTACTAAACCCAAGTATCATCATATTCCCACTTGGAATAATAAGTAATAGAATCATAAAACTATATAAACCAATCATTGAATTACGATAATACTTATCCTTATCTGTAATAAATTGAGGTAATAGAATCGATGTTATAGAACCTGCCCATAAACATAACTCACGAGTAACATGTGATCCGGTTTCAAACACATTATAATCTTGATAAATAATGTTTTGACTTGGGACAAATAAAGCTTGAAGCTGATGGAAATAAATTTCAGGTTGATCAAAAACTAACGCAAAGTAGAAGGTACCAACACGATCATTCTGTAATATATTTAATAAGGATGGTAGGATTAATACCATTGTGGTTAATACCGCAATTAGATATACTCCAATTAATAATAAAGTATCCTTAATAAAATCTTTATACCCTTCACGCACACTATAGTATCGTGCAATAAAATAGAATGGTGTAAAGAAAGATAATGAGAAAAACATATAGTAATTCGTCAATAATAACAACGATGTACTAATAATAAATAACGTTAGTTTCTTTTCCTTTAGATACATTTCAACCGCAAGGAAGAATAATGGAGTAAAGCTATATGCAGACACAAACATTGGTTGACCTAAGAAGAAGATCACCCAACTGCTAAAACCAAAACATAAGGCTAATGTGATTGCGACGATATTTGAAGACTTTAAGTACTTCAATAACGCAAACATACTTAACGATGAAATGACTAATTTAATAATGGTTTGAAGTTTAAATATTTCATAGAAATGTACATTAAATAATAATGAGAAGTAATAGTAAATATCTCCTAACATATAAAAACTCTTACTAGCCCAGAAATTATTACCTAAAAACAAGTTCCATGAGTAAAATGGTAACTCTCTATTCTTAATAAATTGTCCGATTAAAGTTCTAAATTCCATATAATATGGAAAGTATGTTGGTTTTAAATCTCCACCATATTCAAACGGTAATCCTTTGACTAAGTAAGGCGATATTATAAATAAAACTAATCCTAACGCAACTAAAGTAAGCCCTATGATGGGTAATAATCGTTTCTTGTTCATATCGATATGATTTTATCATATGTACGTTTTTTTTAATAGAATGAATTAACCCAATAAGCACTTCAAAAATAAATGCAAAATTAATCTTATTCTTGATATACTTATGATAGTCTAGTCTGAGACGAGTCTTTTACTAAGCGTAAGGAATGATATGAAGAAAAATAAACACTTAATTATAGGTTTAATCGCAACATTAATTTTAATGATACTAATCGTAGCTATTACGTTTTTTGAGCTTAAGAAAGATTACTTTTCTAACACAATAAGTAATTCTGAAGGTGTTGTTTTATATGAAATTCAGTCTACCGCAACAGAATATCAAAAAGAACAATTTAAAATTCTTGCAGAAAAAATAGAAGATGGAACATCTCTTCCTGATATTGCGGCAAGTGTTGTGACAAATTATATTGCGGATTTCTATACTTGGTCCAATAAAAAAGGAACATATGATATTGGTGGTATGCAATATGTTTATCAACCAGAAATTGTTAATATTTATACATTTGCGAAAGATTATTTTTATCGGGATCTAAGCTATAATATTAAGAAATTTGGAGCCGAAAACTTATTAGAAGTTGAGAATGTTACGATTACGTTTTCTGACTTTAATGTTGATGTCGAATACAATGGTCAAATTTATAATTCATTTTATGTAACAGCAACATGGACGTATGTTCAAAAAGAAGGTTTTGATACAAGTGGTTATCAAACTTCAGGTGAGTTTAGTTTATTAAAACGTGACGATATCATAGAAATTTATCGTTACTACGGAGAGTAATATGAAAACCATAAAAATTAAGTCAAAATCTAATGAGTTTATTAATTTGATTCTCTTTGGATTATTTGCGATTATTTCAATTTTATCTGTTGTGAACATTTTGCAGTATCTAAGCTTAAGTTATACCTTATTTATTCTAGGAATCTCTATGTTAGTTCTAATGAATGCATTAGTATTTATCTTAACACGACTATTTTCTAGGCACAAAGTTCTTGAAATGATTATGACTGGAGTATTAGTCGTTCTTATTGGATTATCCTCTTATGCTTTAATTACGATTCTAAGAATTAATAATGCGGTTGGAAATGTAGTTGTTGAAGATGATGTTGTGGAAGAAGTCTTCACAAGTTTCGTAACTTACGATAATACGAGTATTACATCAATTGATGATATAAGTGGAAAACGCTTTGGGATTGTCGATAATGAAAATGTTTTAGAAGGTAATTCATTAGCGATAGAAGAGCTTGAAAATGCGAACATTGATGTAACTTTTGTAAAGTATGATACATACAATAATATGTTATTAGCACTATTCAGTAATGAGATTGATGTTGCGCCATTACCTCAAGAATACTATTCCATGTTTATAACAAATGATGGATATGAAGAATATTTAGATAAGACTGAAGTTATACATGAGTTTAGTAAGAAAGTTAAGATTGAAAGTCAAGATACAGTTCGTAAGGATTTAAGCCAAGAACCATTCTCAGTCCTATTGATGGGTAATGATGGTGGACGTACAGACGCATTAATCTATGCAACGTTTAATCCTAAGACTATGGTAGTGACATTAACAAGTATTGCGCGTGATTCATATGTACCTATTGCTTGTTATAACGAACAAGCTAAAGATAAGATTAATCATTCACGACAAATAAGTCGTCAATGTACATTAGATACAGTCAGTAATTTATTAGATGAAAAAGTTGATTATTTTGTAGAAGTTAACTTTGAAGCAGTTGTTGATGTAGTAGATACGTTAGATAAAATATGGATTGATTCACCAGTTGAATTTGTTGGACAAGATGCGAGTTCAGATCGTGGACATTATACTGTTTGGATTGGCAAGGGTGGTCAATATATGTCTGGTGAGCAAGTATTAGCTTTTGCTCGTGAACGTAAAAATATGCCTGGAGGTGACTTACAACGTCAGTTAAACCAACAACAAGTTATTCGTTCATTGATGAACAAGTTGCTTGAAACTCGAGATATAAATTTATTTATAAGTGCTGTTGAGGCTGCTGGAAATAATGTAAAAACAAATCTACCAATTAGCCAATTAACTGGTTTAGCTAATTATGTAATTGGAGAAATGAATACAAATCCTTTAGACAATTCATATTTTGTTCAAATGAAAAATAGTCGAATTACAGGATATTTTTCTTGGGCATACAATGATTCTTTACAATTACCATTATCTATTTACAAACCATATAATGGTTCAATATCTGATGCTCAAGCCTTAATTAATTCTAATCTAATGGATGATAACTACGTACCAGCTTTGCATAAATCATTTACATTCAATATATTTACTCCTTATTTTGGAGAATCGTATATAAAAGAATTCTATGATGAACCTGAAATACATGAACCTCTTCCAGACTTCATGCCATCCATGATAAGCGATAGTAAACCTTGGATTATTAGTGAAGTTAAAGCTTGGCAACAAAATCGTAACTGGATTAATTTAGAAATAGTCGAAATTTGGGAAGATAACCCAAAATACAATGCTAGTTATCTATACAATCAAGTTATAAGTCAAAGTGTTAAATATGGAGTAAAAACAACTAACATACGCAATTTAAGAGTTGAGATTATAAAACGTGATCTTGATTGTCGAGTCGTTGAAAATCGTTCAGATGCTCAATGCAGTTCGATTGTACCTAATTTCGTCGGTATGACATATAGAGAAGTATCTGAATGGAACAATGCTAATGGTAATATTGTCTCAATAAATCTTATAGATGAAACAAGTACAAGTTATGATTTAGCGCAAGTAAATAAAGCAATTACTCAAAGTGTTGAAGCATATACAAAGTTAAAAAATGTTTCAGGTAAAATTGATGTAAGTATTATTGATTACCCTAAACTTACACTTCCAGTAACACGTTTATTCAGTGAAAAATGGAAAAAAGCTGATGTTGAAGCTTGGTACTCTACGAATGCCGCTAAGATATTTGCAGACCCATTGTTCACAGAAGCTTATCATCAAACCATTCCTGCTGGAGAAATATTAGAAGTAATGTATATTCAAGATGGTGTTGCTACAAAATATCAATCAGATACTGTAATAAAAGGTAATATGCAAATTGTGTTCTCTGTCTCAATTGGACCGGACCCTGCAATAAAACCTGTAACACCTTCGACTCCAACAACGACACCTTAAACAAAAACCAGTTCATTAGTGAACTGGTTTTCTCTTTATAATTAATGATTAATTCGATTCTACTTCATTGTTATTTAACTTTTTTAATAATATCGCAATCACAAACGCAATAATTATATTACTTACAAACTCATCCAATGTATGACCTGAGGCATACGCTCCTACTAATCCAAACAATGCGGACATCGCGTAGATAACTGTATTAAAATTCAAGTTCTTCTTTAGATTCATTAAGAATATAAACACTCCATATGCGACTAATATTAACCAAGGGCTCATTAGGATAACCCAACCGGCATATCCAAATGAATAGAATTGTTGAACAAAGTCGCTTTCTAAGATGAGTGATCCTGTCATTATCGTACTGTAACCAAGTCCTAACGCATGATCTACACTCGGTGTAGGTGTTTCACTCCATTTATATTTAATAAATATTGTTTGAATTTGTCTACCATTTACGCGTTCTTCAAGCGGATAATTAAACATTAGATCTAACCAGAACTTCGCATCATAGGTATATTTATACCAATCTAAATAATATATTTTTGGAACACTCGATATTAAGTTTGATTTAATACCATATTGTTCAAACGCATAGACATAAGCTGGATCATACTTAGCTTTAGGTTGATTCAATTGTTCATTCACTTCATCGCGACCACCATCTAGAATGTAGTTATCTTCACCGACAATCGCATTATTTGAACGATCAACTTGCATATTAATATAGGCTGGACTGAATGGTATTAATGTTCCAATTAGTACTGCCATTAAACATGTAAATATTACTGTCACTTTATTAAATGTTTCATTACGAATAATAAACTTAAAGAAAATCATTATCACCACAATCGCGATTGGTGTTAGTAATGCCCCATAAGTTGCGATACGAGTAGATAACATAACCATTGCGATACTTTGTACAAAGATTATCGTTAAATGAATTATCTTATCCTTCTTCGTTTCTGATCTTGATAAGAAGTAATAAAGTAATGGAAGAATAATAAATAGTACAATTCCTATTGTATTCCCATTTTGGAAAAAGAATTTCGAAGCCAATTTTCTTGGATCAAAATCATCATAAATTCCAAAGAACCAGGTAAATATATTTGCGGATGTGTAACCATCATAAGTAGACATTCCAAATAAGAATAAGTTACCTAAAACAATTGGGAATGAAATCGTAATGGATAACCAACTAATAACCGTTTTGATTAACTTCTCTGAAAAATCCGCAATAAAGAATAAATAGATCAAATAGAAAGGAATAATTAATGTAAGTACATACACGAGTTCTTTGTACGTACTAAATTGGAAATTGGGTGGAAGATATAAATCATTACGAATCAATAATGCATTCTGTGTATGGGCAAAGAAATAAGCTAATACGATAACCCCATAGATTGTGGATAATACAAAAGCACGCTTCTTATTATGATCAAATACTAAAAACCCAATAAGAATAAACAATGGAATAATAATAAAATGAATGATTGTCGCAATTCTTGGTAAATTAAATTGATTTAAAAAGTCATAAACCAAATAATCTAAACTAATTACAGGTTGTAATAAAACTAAAATTGCTAGTACAATCTTAAATTTATCTTTATCCAATTTTCCTAATATTTTTTTAATCATAACCTCTCCTTTTGAGTCATACACTATTTTTTATTCGTTTAATTCTACGTAAAACATATTTATAATACACATATAATTTAAGCTTAGTTTTATTAAAGTAGATAGAAGATTGTGGAAGATCCATTAATGAATACTTACATTTTGGAAAATCATTGAAAGTCTCAGTTAATGTTCTAAACGTTTCATCAATGAATTCATATACAAATTTTAAGTTATCCATGGTTGGGACTTTTCTTAACATGTTTAAACAATTAATCGCACTTAAGTATTTTAGTTCTTCAAAGTAATCATTAAAAAGTGAATGTTCTTTATAAAATTTGATATTCATTCTAACCATTATCAAGATATCTTTTATTTTAATATCAGATGAACCTGAAATATTATTTGGTCGATCGATTAAGTAATTGGCAAGTGGTCGATTAATGAATCCAACTCTATCGCAATACGTTAAATATCTAAACGTTGTCCCTAAATCTTCATAACGATACCCTGTAGGATACTCAATTTTATTCATTTTGAATATTTGCGTACGATAGATCTTATTCCAAGCCGCATTACTTAAATAAGCCACAAGTTCTTTATCATTCTTTGGATTGAATATACGATTCTCATCAAAACGCTCACGGATTAATTCTTTACGATTTTCTCGGATAAACAATTGATTATAGTCAAATACGACTAAATCACATGTCTCATCGATCATTTTATTAACACAATTTTCTAATAAATCGAATTCAAAGTAATCATCTGAATCAAGAAACATGACAAACTCGGATTCAACATACTTCAATCCAAAATTACGTGCATCACTTAAACCACCATTTGTTTTAACAAATCGTCTAAAGCGATTATCCTGAGTTACATATTTTTGAACAATATCATCCGAATGGTCTTTTGAACCGTCGTTCACACAAAATACTTCGAAATCTAGATAGGACTGATTACGAAGAGAGTTTAAACATTTATCAATGTAGTCTCCAACATTGTAATACGGTAAGACGATTGTGACTTTTGGCATATTAACCTTTGTAAAGTACAGCAGATAAATCATATCTACCAAGATAGAATAATGTGAAAATAATTTTTGTCTTAATCGGATAATTCATCTTCAAAGATTTTATATACCAATTCTTTAGCATACCTTTTAGAAATAGAATGTTCTTTCTAAAATACTCTTTGCGATCGTTATACTTATCCATTTTTTTAATTCTTAAACTCGTTAAGAATAATCCATGTTCAATTAACAAGAATTGTTTAATCTCTTGCCAATCATTATTACGTGAATCAATGTTTTCTTCAATGTGTTGAATTGCCCAGTAAATATCAAACATCTTGTCATTTTTCAGATGAGCAATTGAACCTTCACGTTGATAATAAAAATAGAATGGTTTATGAATTATCTTA
>DASSDQ010000025.1:0-24305 GCA_035697025.1 Erysipelotrichaceae bacterium
TACAACTGGATTATTACCCGGATTATTAGAAATACCAAGAGTTGCGAAGTCACTCTATCTTCAAGCATGTGCTAAAGATGATGTGTATATTCAAAATCGCTTAAAGTTAGTAGCGTATGCCTATGCGAATAACGAAGAGAACGCTTCAAGTGGATTAGTTGTGACAGCCCCAACACTTGGCGCAAGTGGTGTTTTAGCAGCCCTCATGTATCATCTATATACTGATATTGGAGTTTCAAAACATAAGCTAGTTCATGCGTTAATGGTCGCTGGAATATTTGGGAATGTGATTAAAGAAAATGCGACAATATCAGGCGCGGTTGGTGGGTGCCAAGCTGAGATTGGTACAGCTTGTTCTATGGCTGCAGCTGCACTGGCATATATCAATGGATTATCAAATGAATTAATCGAATATGCGGCTGAGATTGCGATGGAACATCACCTTGGGTTAACCTGTGATCCCGTTGGTGGATATGTTATTATCCCATGTATTGAACGTAATGGAGCTGCAGTACTTCGATCAGTTGATGCGGTATTAATGGCCGAAACAATTGGTAAAGCAAAACCAAATCGTGTTTCGTTTGATATGGTAGTACGAACAATGAATTATACGGGTAAGAAAATCGCTCTAGAACTTAGGGAAACATCCTTAGGTGGATTAGCTACCGAAATTAACATTAATCCCTTAAAAGAATAAACCATCTAGAAATAGATGGTTTTTAGTATAAAAAAACAATCCAATTGGATTGTTAATTTAAATCGTTGATAATGCTTTAGACAATCTTGCTTTTTGACGAGCTGCGTAGTTTTTATGATGAATACCGCTAGTAACTGATTTATCCAAACGAGAATTAGCCAAATCATATGCGGCTTTAGCTGCATCTGCGTCTTTAGCTGTAACGGCTTTTAAGACATTTTTGATGGCGGTTTTTAATGCGGATTTTTCAGATGTAACTGCGGTGCTACGTTTAAGATTTGTTAATGCGCGTTTCTTTTGCGATTTAATTTGTGGCATGCGTGCACCTCCTTTTAATGACCTTATGCATTATAACAAAGAACCTGAGCCTTTGCAAGACTGGTGAGTGAATTAATAAAAATCTATGCTATAATATGCAAGCAAGGAGGAAAAAGATGAAAAAACGTGTTTGTTTCATGGGAACACCCCATTTTGCAGTAGCCATCTTGGACGCTCTTGTACAAAGTGATGTCGAAGTTGTTGCGGTCGTTAGTCAACCAGATAAGAAGGTTGGACGTAAACAGATTATACAGGCAACTCCAGTTAAAGAAAAGGCATTAGAATATAATATACAAGTATTACAACCCGACAAAATAAAAGAAATAGCTGAAGAGATTAAACAATTAAACCTAGATCTAATTGTTACATGTGCTTATGGTCAGTTTATTCCTGAAAGTATCTTAAATACACCTAAATATGGTTCGGTAAACATCCATGCTTCCTTATTACCTAAGTATCGTGGTGGAGCTCCCATTCATAAAGCAATTATTCAAGGTGAAACTGAATCAGGGATTACAATCATGCGAATGATTAAAAAGATGGATGCTGGAGATATATTGTTCCAGAAATCATGTCCTATATATGAAGATGATGATTTTGGTAAACTCCATGATCGTCTTCAAGAATTAGGTTCATCAATGATAAAAGAATTTCTGCCTAACTTATTTAATCCAGATTTAAAATCATATCCTCAAGATGAATCCGGTGTAACGTTCTCGTATAACATTTCATCAGAAGAAGAGTTTGTGAATTTCAATGATACAATGTCGAATGTGGTAAACAAAGTTAGAGGATTAAATCCTTGGCCAGTTGCACATTCAATTTTTGATAAAAAGAAAGTTAAACTATTCAAAGTTATTAAATCAAATAGTACCAGTGATAAAGAAGTTGGGACAGTATTAGGATTATTTGATGATGGTTTAGCCGTACAAGTCAAAGATGGTGTAGTATTAATTAAAGAACTACAAGTAGAAGGGAAAAATAGAATGACAGCTCAAGCCTTTTATCAAGGATTGGGTAAACAGTGGGTCAATCTAAAATTTGATACATATGAAAGTTAAACAAATTGCTCTTATTTCAGTGTTTATAGCAGGTGTTACACTACTTACCATGGGGTCATCCATTAATATTTTCCAAGGGTATTTGAACTTTGGGGATGTTCTCGTAATGGGGATGGGCTTTGTATTAGGCTTGCCTTATGCATTACTTGGAGGTGTAGGTGCTGCATTAGCTGACTTACTCTTAGGGTATGGTCAATACGCTATTTTCACACTTATTATTAAAGGATTAGAAGCTGCTATTATCGCATACTTTGCCCTACGTACAGGTAAAGCAAATCTATTTGTCTATTTGTTAGCAGGCATATGGATGGCAGTAGGGTATGGCTTAACAGATGTATTATTAACCGGTGAATTGACTATATTTATTGCGTCATTCTCGTATAATATTTTCCAAGGCGTTGTTTGTGGTGGGTTAGCCTTCGCACTTCAACCACTCTTGATTCGACTTAAAAAAATATATTCAGTATAAGAAAGGGATTTTCATGGATCAATCACGCATAAGAAATTTTTCCATCATTGCCCATATCGACCACGGTAAATCAACCTTGGCCGATCGTATCTTGGAGATGACTGACACAGTCCACGAGCGCGATATGATGGCACAAATATTAGATACATTAGATTTGGAACGTGAGCGTGGGATCACCATAAAACTCAATGCGGTTCAACTTTTGTATAAGGCAAAAGATGGTGAAACATATACGTTTCATTTAATCGATACCCCAGGACATGTCGACTTCACCTATGAAGTTTCCCGTTCACTTGCGGCCTGTGAAGGTGCAGTTTTAGTTGTGGATGCGGCTCAAGGAATTGAAGCACAAACACTCGCTAATGTATATTTAGCTCTAGATAATAATTTAGAGATTTTACCCGTTATAAATAAAGTGGATTTACCAGCTGCTCAACCTGAAGTAGTTCGTCATGAGATTGAAAATATTATCGGTCTTGATGCATCTGAAGCTCCATTGATTAGCGCAAAGAGTGGCTTAAATGTTCAAGATGTATTAGAACAAATCGTAAAATATGTTCCTGCTCCAAACGGAGATATTAATGGGCCTCTTAAAGCATTGGTGTTCGACTCAATTTATGATACCTACAGAGGTGTTATTTGTTATGTCAGAATTAAAGAAGGTAGTGTAAAAGTTGGCGATAGTATTCACTTTATGGCTACTGGCGCAACGTATCTTGTGACTGAACTTGGGGTACGTACACCAAAAGAAGTTAAGAAAGAATTCTTAAGTTGTGGCGAGGTAGGATGGATTGCCGCAAGTATTAAATCAGTTAAAGATGTCCATGTTGGGGACACCATCACATTATCAACCAATCCTGCTGTAACACCATTACCTGGATATCGAATTCTAAATTCAATGGTATTCTGTGGACTATATCCGGTAGATGCGAATCGATACAACGATCTTAGAGAAGCACTTGAGAAACTACAACTCAATGATGCGTCATTAAAATATGAAGCAGAAACATCTCAAGCATTAGGCTTCGGGTTTAGATGTGGATTCTTAGGCTTACTCCATATGGATGTTGTACAAGAACGTTTAGAACGTGAATACAATTTAACGCTCATTGCGACAGCACCATCTGTTGTTTACCATGTTTATTTAACCGATGGAACAATGGTTACTGTCGATAACCCAGCTTTATTACCGGATGTTCAACGAATCGAACATATGGAAGAACCTTATGTTAAAGCAACAATTATGGTCCCAAAAGAATACATTGGGGCAGTAATGGAAATTGCACAAAAGAAACGTGGAATCTATAAAGACTTAATCTATATTGACGCAATACGTAATAATTTAGTGTATGAACTACCACTTGGCGAAATTGTTTACGACTTCTTTGATAAATTAAAATCTGCCACAAAAGGGTATGCATCATTTGACTACGAATTTATTGGTTACCAACAAAGTAATCTTGTTCGTATGGATATCCTTATCAATACAGAACAAGTCGACGCATTATCCTTAATTGTGCATCGTGAATTTGCGTACCAAAGAGGTAAGATTATTACTGAGAAGTTAAGAACATTAATCCCTCGTCAACAATTTGAAATTCCTATTCAAGCCGCAATTAATCATAAGATTATTGCACGAAGTGAAATCAAAGCACTACGTAAAAACGTATTAGCGAAGTGTTATGGTGGCGATATTTCACGTAAGAAAAAATTACTTGAGAAACAAAAAGAAGGGAAGAAACGCATGAAACAAGTAGGTTCTGTAGAAGTACCTCAAGAAGCATTCATGGCTGTTCTTTCAATGGATGAATAATGGAAGATGTATTTGATCTCATCCAAGCCTTTAGAATTAAAAAAGGTTGGGATAAAACGGATACACCGAATGTATTAGCGAAATCAATTAGTGTTGAAGCCGCTGAACTTTTAGAGTGTTTCCTAGATGAAGAGTATGATTTAGATAAAGTAAAAGGTGAATTATCAGATGTGTTAATGGTGAGTTTAACCCTTGCCATGGACTTGAATCTTGATGTTAAATCACTCATCGAAACCAAACTCTTAGAAGTGGACAAAAAATATGAAGACAAATAACCCTAAGGCACTGTATGTTCATGTGCCTTTTTGCGATGTAATATGTGCATACTGTGATTTCACACGTGTAAAAACACATCCTAAATTAATTGAAGACTATCTCTATGCCTTAGCACAAGAAATCAAACTCTATCCTGATATTCAATATGAAACAATCTATCTTGGAGGGGGTACTCCATCTGCACTCAATTTCGATCAACTTACTACTTTGTTTGAGATCCTTAAAGATCATTCAAATAAGGTTAAAGAATATACCATCGAAGTTAACCCAGAAAGTTTAAGCATCGAGAAAGCAGAGTTAATGGTTCGTTACGGTATTAATCGCGTTAGTTTTGGAGTACAAAGCTTTAATCAAGATGAGCTCGTATTTATGCATCGAGCACATACCATTCAAATGATACGCGATGGAATTACAATCTTAAGAAATGCAGGGATAAACAATATTTCAATCGATTTAATCTATGCATTACCAAATCAAACTCTAGATAAATGGGAGTATAATCTCAATCAAGCGTTAACATTGGATATCGATCATATTTCACTCTACGCACTAACCATTGAAGAGAATGCGGAGTTTGGACGTATGAAAATTAAACCGATTGAATCTGAAATAGAAGAACAAATGTATTTCACCGCAATCGAATTCTTAGCTCAACATGGCTTTAATCGTTATGAAATAAGCAACTTTACACGGTCCAAACCATCGATGCATAATTTACATTATTGGAGTTATGATGACTATATTGGATTAGGACCTGGTGCTGTTTCGTTGTATCAACATAAACGTATTGAAAACACCAAGAATCTACTCTTCTACAGTCAATTCAAGTTCCATGGACAAATCATCGACTTAAGTCCTGAAGATGAAATGTTTGAATTCGTAATGATGGGATTAAGAGTAAGAGCAGGAATAAAATTATCACGCTTTAAGGATCGATATCATTTAGAGTTAACTGAAGTATTTAAATCCGCAATCCAAAAAGGATTAGATCATAAATGGTTAGAAATCAGTAATGATACGCTTAGATGTACGGATGATGGTTATGGTTTATTGCATGAAGTATTAGTAGAATTTATGAATTAAAAAGCTATTCATTATTGAATAGCTTTATTTTTATCTAAATAGTTTATTAAATCATAGGCATCCAAATCATTGATTAATAAATTATAAGGAACTTGATTGAGATAAATACGATACATCTTTGATTCAATTCTAAATAGTTTTGAAGTATAGGCAAAGAGTGTTCCTAAAGCGAGAGAAGTAATAAATGCGGACATTAGTGAGTATAAATCAATACTAAAAAATGCGGTTACAAACATGAAGAAAAATGAAACAAGTATGAATACAGTTTTTGAATGATCTTTATGATATAGACCAATTAAATCAATAGACTCAAGTTTATCCAAATCAAACGTATCACCTTTTATAATAATAAACTTATGTTTCTTACCGTCGATACGCACTTCAACTAATTTATTCTTTTCATTTAAAATACGCGCAAAAATTAGTTTATTCATAATCATTGTTCCCCCCGAAATCGATACATATACTTTATCGTATTTAATTGTTAATGTAAATTTTAAAAAGTAATCAATAATAAAATAGATATGTATCAAAAAAATTAAAATCTATAATTAAAATGTATTGTTATAGTAAAAATTAAATTAATTATGCTAGTATTTAATTAAGGACCCATGTCAGGGATAATAGTGAACCAAGAGACACTTATAAAGTGGTTTTTTGCTTAGCTCAAGGTGAAAGAAATGGATTTTCTCGAATTATTGACGCAACAATTGAATCAAAAAGGGGTAGTGGACAAATTAAGTAAATCTGTCAATGCTAAACCGGAACAAGTCAAAAAACTAGCAGATTTAGCATTACCAACGTTACTCCAAGCTATGAACAAAAATAGTAAGACGGAAGTTGGCGCAAAATCATTATCCAAAGCATTGGATCAACATGCGGATGATGATGTGGATGATGTAGGAAGTTTCTTAAACAAAGTGGATAAAAATGATGGCGCAAAAATACTAAACCATCTCTTAAATAATAAAGCAGGTGCAGTTGAATCAGGACTTGCTAAACAAACAGGTATGGATATGTCACAAGTAACTGGTATATTAACCATGTTAGCGCCGTTGCTTCTAGGTCAATTAGGCAAACAGAAAAAACAAGGTGGATTTGATTTATCAAGCCTTGGTTCATTACTTGGTGGAACATCAGGTAAAAGTAATGATGTGATGAGTATGGTTTCTGGATTGTTGGATAGTGATGGGGATGGCGATGTTATGGATGATGTAAGTAAACTATTAGGCGGATTTTTGAAGAAATAGTTTAAACGGATGGATGAACCAATATCAAAAAGGGAGGCTATACAATGGCTAAATTGAGTTTGATTGAGGGAATTGGTGAAGCATACGAAATTAAATTGAATGAAGTTGGGATTAAATCGATTGAAAAATTATTAGAAGCTTGTGCAAGTAAGAAAGGTAGAGATGATATAGCTTCAAAAACTGGGATATCAGATAAACTTATTCTTAAATGGGCTAATCGAGCAGATTTAGATCGTATCAGTGGTGTTGGAAGTGAATATGCTGACTTACTTGAAGCTGCGGGTGTTGATACCGTTCCGGAACTTGCGAATCGTAAACCTGAAAACTTACTAAAGAAGATGTTAGAAGTAAATGAAGATAAGAAATTAGTTCGAAAAGTTCCTACGCTTAAACAAGTTGAAGATTGGGTAGATCAAGCAGGAAAATTACCAAGAGTTTTAAATTACTAGTTTTTAAATGGTTTCATCATCCATCCAACCATAAGAGGGTTAAATTAACCCTTTTTGTTTGCATTCCTTGCTAATCTATGATATATTAACAACGCTTTTGTACTGGGTTTATCGATTTCCTCATCGATCTACGCGGTATTGAAGGTCTGAAATAAAGGAGGATGAAACAATGTTATCAAAATTAGAAAAAACTAGCATCATTAAAGATTTCGCTCGTTTTGAAGGAGACACTGGTTCTGTAGAAGTTCAAGTAGCGGTATTAACAGCTCAAATTAATCGTTTGACTGTGCACTTGAAAGAACACAAGAAAGATTTCCATTCAACTCGTGGTTTAATGAAAATGGTTGGTACACGTCGTAGTTTGATGAAATATCTTCGTACTGAAGATTTAAATCGTTACCGTGAACTAGTTCAACGTTTAGGATTAAGAAAATAAGACAAGCTTCGGCTTGTTTTTTTTATGTTTTGTTTATGTTTGGTCTATGATATGATTATCACGTCAAAAAAGAGGTAAAGAAATGGCAAAACAAGTATTTAATTTAGATTTCTGTGGAAGAAATCTATCAGTTGAAACCGGAGAAATTGCCAAACAAGCAGGAGGATCAGTTGTTGTTCGTTATGAAGACACTGTAGTACTTTCTGTTGCGACTGCTAACAAGCAGGCGAAGGATATCGATTTTTTTCCACTAACCGTAGCGTTTGAGGAAAAACTTTATTCAGTTGGAAAAATTCCCGGAGGTTTTTTAAGAAGAGAAGGTAGACCAAGTGAGCATGCGACGTTAACGTCACGTTTAATTGACCGTACATTACGTCCATTATTCGCTGATGGCTTCAGAAATGAAGTTCAAGTCATTAACACTGTATTATCTGTAGACAATGATCGTTCACCGGATATGGCTGCAATGTTTGGGGCTTCACTTGCACTTTGTGTGTCAAATGTTCCATTCAACGGTCCTATTGCAGGGGTTATGGTTGGTCGCGTTAATGAAGAATATATCGTTAACCCTACACAAGCAGAATTAGAAAAATCAGACATTAATTTAATCGTCGCTGGTACAAAAGATGCGATTAATATGGTTGAAGCTGGCGCTAAAGAAGTTAGCGAAGAAATCATGTTAGAAGCAATGATGTTCGGTCATGAGTTTATTAAACAACTATGCGAATTCCAAGAAGAAATTGCTCGTGCTGCGGGTAAAGAAAAGATGGAAGTCGTACTTTATGCAGTTGATGAAGCGTTAGTCGCAAATGTTAAAACATTCGCTGAAGCACGTTTAGTAGAAGCTGTACGTATCAAAGAAAAATTGGAACGTTATGGTAAGATTGATGAAATCGAAGCAGAAACTTATGCTCATTTTGAAGCACAAGACTATGCAAGTGATTCAGTAAAAAATAAAACACTTAAACAAGTTAAAGAAATCTGTCATGACATCGTTGCGACAGAAGTTCGTCGTTTAATTTCAGTCGATAAGGTTCGTCCAGACGGTCGTGGTATCAGTGAATTACGTCCATTGAATAGTCAAATCGATCTATTACCAAGAGTTCATGGTAGTGCATTATTTACACGTGGTGAAACACAAGTTCTATCTGTTTGTACCTTAGGTGCTTTAGGTGATAACCAAATTATCGATGATTTAACAGAAGTTGAATACAAACGTTTCATGCATCACTACAATTTCCCTCCATATTCAGTAGGGGAAACAGGTCGTACAGGTTCTCCTGGACGTCGTGAAATTGGTCATGGTGCTTTAGGTGAACGTGCATTATTACAAGTATTACCTTCAGAAAATGAATTCCCATACGCAATTCGTTTAGTTGCGGAAACACTTGAATCCAATGGATCATCCTCACAAGCTTCCATCTGTGCTGGCACAATGGCACTTATGACAGCTGGCGTTCCGATTAAAGCTCCAGTAGCTGGTATCGCAATGGGCCTTGTAACATATGGTGATTTCTATACAGTTTTAACTGATATCCAAGGGATGGAAGATCATTTCGGCGATATGGACTTTAAAGTTGCGGGTACTAAAGATGGTATCACTGCTTTACAAATGGATATTAAAATTGCGGGCTTAAACCGTGCAATTCTAGAAGAAGCTTTAGCTCAAGCGAAAATTGGTCGTATTCAAATCATGGAAAACATGTTAGAAGCGATTTCAGAAGTTCGTCCTGAAGTTGGTCAATATGCACCTAAGATTGCGAAGATGCAAATTCAACCAGATAAGATTCGTGATGTCATTGGGGCAGGTGGTAAAATCATCAACCAAATCATCGCGGATTGTAATCAAGTTAAGATTGATATCGAAGATGATGGTCGTATCTTGATTTATCATACAGACCAAAACGCAATTAATAAAGCGAAGGCTATGATTGAAAGCTTAGTACGTAGTGCAAAAGTCGGAGAAATCTATGACGCTAAAGTTGTACGTATTGAAGCATTCGGCGCATTCGTTGAATTATTCCCAGGTACTGATGGATTATTACATGTCTCTAAGATCTCATACGAACGTGTTGAAAAACCAAGTGATGTCTTGAAGATGGGTGAAATCGTTAAAGTTATCGTTACAGAAGTAGATGAAAAAGGTCGTGTCAATGTGTCTCGTAAAGACTTAATGCCAAAACCTGAAGGATATGTTGAAAAGCCACAAGCTGATCGCAAACCAAAACCAGCATTCAATAAGAGAAGATCCGATTAATCGGGTCTTTTTTTTATTGTGTCATACGATAATTATTGAAAGAAAATGATGTCTATGAAAAACTATCATTTCAAATATGATAAAATAATGGGAAAGAGGTAAACTTATGGACTTTTATCAAGAAACATTAAACAGAAAAGAAGAAATGGTTAAGGATTTACAGGGATTAATTCAAATTCCTTCCTTACGTGATTTAGATACAAAAGCAGAGAATGCGCCTTTCGGTAAAGAACTAAGAAACGCATTAGATTATGTTTTAAACATGGCTGAAAAAGATGGCTTTAAAACTCGCGATTTAGAAGGTTATGCAGGTGTTGTGGAGTTTGGAGAAGGCACAGAAATTATGGGTGTCTTAGGACATCTTGATATTGTGCCTATTGGGACAGGTTGGACAGTTAATCCGTTTGGTGGTGAAATCAAAGAAGGTTTCATTATGGGTCGTGGTGCTCAGGATGATAAAGGACCAACCATGGCTGGTTATTATGCGATGAAAATCCTAAAAGAAATGGGCTTTAAACCATCAAAACGTGTTTTCTTAATAGTTGGATGTGATGAAGAAACAGGCATGTCCTGTATGAAATATTACAATGAGCATGGTGAGATTCCTGATTTTGGCTTTGTGCCAGATGCGGATTTCCCTGTTGTTTATGGTGAAAAAGGAATTATGAATTTAAGTTTAGATGGCGATGTACAAACCAAGATACTACGTTTAAAAGCGGGTGAAAGACCTAATATTTGTATCGGTGAAGCGAGTGTAACACTACTTGGTTATGCCCAAAATGATTTATTCAATTTCTACTTAAATACGAACCATTTAAAAGGCGAAGTAACTGAACTCAATGGTGAAGTAACGTATAAGATTTATGGTAAGTTCAGTCATGGCGCAAAACCAGATGATGGGATTAATGCGGCTTGGCATTGTTTAAACTTTGTTGGTAGTGCATACAAAGACGAATTTGCGTCAAAAACTGCCACATTACTACGCGATTGGAGAGCTGAACCATTAGGAATCAAAGTGTTTGGTTCACATATGGGTTATTTAACATTAAATATTGGGGTTGTTGAGATTGAACACAATCATGCGCATATTATTCTTGATATTCGTTATCCGAATGAAACCAATGATGAGTTTATCTTTAATACAATAAGTAACACATTTAAAGAAAATAAATCAGAATTAACGGTATCTTTAATCCAAGCGAAAGAACCTTTGTTTGTGAATCCTAAGAGCACACTTGTTTCAACATTGGAAACAATTTATCGTGATTATTCAAAAGATATGACGACACCTTTATTAACCATGGGTGGAGGAACCTACGCTCGTTCATTTAAGAATTTCGTCGCATTCGGGGCTGAATTCCCAACACGTAATCGACCTGCATGGGTTGGACAAGTTCATCAAGCTGATGAAGGATATGAACTTGAACAATTCTATTTAGCAACCGCTATTTACGCACAAGCGATTTACGATTTGTCGAAATAATATGAGAATGCGGAATAAACCATGGGCAATGGATTTTATCAATGCTCATCCAAGTGTTATACAAGATCCAAGTCTTTTAAAAGGGAAATGGAAGAAAGAATTTAACGTTAAGAAAATAGTATTAGAGATTGGTAGTGGAAAAGGTGATTATTGGCGTAAGATGGCTGAATTACAGCCAGACTGTTTATGGATTGCGTTAGAAAGAGATAAGAATGTCTCCGCAATCGCATTAAAAAAAGATAATCCGAAAAATGCGGTATGGATTGTAGGGGATGCGGAAGAGTTAGAAAATTGGTTTGATTTGAAAGAAATCGATACGGTTCATTTAAATTTCTCTGATCCATGGCCGAAAAAGCGTTATCACAAACGTCGTTTAACATCGAATTTATTTATTGAACGTATGTTAAAAATAACATCTGATACTTCGGAGTTTAAGTTTAAAACAGATAATAAAGATTTATTTGAATATACGTTATTAGTTTGGGAAGATTATCCATTACGATTAACAGAATTTAGTGTTGATTTTAGACGAAATGAACACAATGATGATGCGATTACGGAGTATGAACAACACTTTATGGATTTAGGGCAAGTCATCTATCGTGCTGTATGGAGGAAGAATGATGTTAAGTGAAAAATCGATTCAAACACTAAAAGAATTAACTGAACTCATGGCGATAAGTGGTGATGAATCAGAAGTTCGTGACTATTTAAAAAATAAATACAGTGCATATACCAATGAAATTGTATTTGATAATCTTGGTTCTGTGATGGCAATCAAGCGTTCAAAGAATCCTAATGCGAAGACAGTGATGTTGCTGGGGCATATGGATGAAGTTGGTTTTGTGGTTAGAGATATCAATGAAAAAGGGTCAATCAGTTTAGCTCCGATAGGGGGTTGGTGGTCACAAACCTTACTTGGTCAACGTGTGATTGTTAAGAATCGTTTAGGTAAAAAGTTTAAAGGTACGATTGGAAGTATTCCTCCTCATCTATTAACAGATGAAGTCAGAGCGAAACCAATGGAACTTAAACATATGTTAGTTGATCTTGGTTTTAGTAGTAAAGAAGATGTATTAAACCATGGAATTCAAGTCGGTGATGCGGCAATTCTAGATGGTAATTTTGAAGTATTAACGGGCTCAAAACGTTTATTAGGTAAAGCATTTGATAATCGTTATGGATGTGCAATGGGGCTTGAAGTTCTAGAAGCACTAAAGGATGTTGAACTTGATGTCCATTTAGCAGTAGGAGCGAGCGTTCAAGAAGAAGTTGGTATACGAGGTGCTCAAACCATAGCGTATAAGATTAAACCAGATGCGGCAATTATCTTTGATTGTTCACCCGCAAATGATGCGAGTGGTGATAAAACAGCGTTTGGTCAATTAGGCGCTGGACCTCTTGTTCGCTTCATTGATGCGAATTTCTTACCACATCGTGGATTTATTAATTATTATGTTGATTTACTTGAAAAACATAATCTACCTTATCAATATTATCAATCCTTGGGTGGAACGGATGCAGGTGCTGTACATCGTCAATACGATGGAATAATGACACTTACTATGTGTATCTGTGCGCGCAATATTCATACGAATAGTTCAATCATTGATGCGGATGATTACAGTAATGCACTAAGTGCTGTATTGAAACTTTTAGACACATTAAATAGTGATACAATAGAAGTGTTAAAGAAGGCAAACCAATAAATGCGTAAACTTATCGTTGTTTTATCGATTTTAATCGTATTATCAGGGTGTTCATCAAATGCTTATTTTGATAATAGCTCTTATGATAAGGCGATTTTAAATGCGAACAATCAAACAATGAGCGAGTATTCTACGATGAATCGTGATTTATTTAGCTACTATATTCCGCCCTCAATTGGACGTAAATCAGCAACAGAAAACTCTGTTACTCTACATAGTCATAACCAAAATATCTTGATGTAC
The DNA here is from genome assembly GCA_035697025.1 of Erysipelotrichaceae bacterium. GTDB lineage: Bacteria > Bacillota_I > Bacilli_A > Erysipelotrichales > Erysipelotrichaceae > UBA2212. Next base: position 13,545 of record DASSDQ010000025.1, read on the forward strand.
TTAGATGTTATTAACATCTTAAATCAATCCTATTATCGTGAAGAATCACAAGCTATTCGAAAATTGTTAAAGACTGAAAATGCATTCTATACGACGAGTGGTTTCTACCAAAGCGTCGCATCGACACCAACGGCATATTTTGTTAGTTCGATAAAACTATCAGAAGATACAGTACTACTAAGTTTACAAACTGAGCACTTTATCTTTACATCCATTCATCCATTATCTGTATCCCCAGACATTCTCTATGATATGTTGCGGGTTGCACGAAGCACAAAGATTGATCGCGAACTAATCTTGGCAGCTTATTCAAATCGTGAAATCATTGATTTTAAAACTCAAAGCTTAAATATGTTTGCACAGTCTGGACCTGAATCTGGAACTGTTGTCGATATGATAAAAGAAGAAGATGATATTACATTCGATGAAAATTATTATGAAGGGTTTGATGAAAATGATCCACTCGTTGAGACAATCGACGGTGCAATAATTGAAGAGTAAGGAGAAAGACGATGTTAAAAAAACTTGCGTCCTTGTTGTTTGAAGAGGAAGAAGAAGTAATTGAAGAGGATTTAGAGCCAAAAGAAAAACCGGTAAAACCTGAACGTTCTTTTATACCACAAAGTGTTAAAGAAAAGCCTGTTAAACAAGAGCGTTCTTTAATCTCGTCGATGAATCCTAAACCCGTTGAAATTATTCCTGAAGAGATAAAGGAAGAAATTAAACCAGTTATCCAAGAAGAGATTAAACATGCGCCTGTTGAAGATATTATCAAACCATCTAAAACAGATTTTGGGATTGCGTTTGATGAACCAACGCCACTTCGCGAGAAACAAAGAGTGGTTAAAGAGAAACCGATTTATGAATTTAGACCAGTAATAAGTCCAATGTTTGGAGTGTCTGAGTCTAAGAAGAATCAATCCGTTAAACATGTTGTAAATACACCGCAAACCTTAAAGAGAAGTCGTATTAATACAGTTATTAGTCCAATTTATGGGGATGTTGAGAATAAGAAAACAACTGAAACACCAATTGTACGCAATGATAAACCAAGTTATAAGTTTGATCCATATATAGAACCTGAATCAAAAGATTTACCAAAATTTAAATCAGAGAATTATAGTTTAGACGATTTATTAAGTCCGATTAAACCACAAGATGATAAAGTCGAAGTGCATGAAACAAGTATTGAAGAGGATGAACTTGCTCATCAATTTTCTTTGTTTGATGATATGAAATAGAGGAGTTTACATGATATTTTTCCTTGGAATTAAAGGCGCTGGAATGGCAGCCTTAGCGTGTATGTTACATGAAATGGGTGAAGAAGTTGAAGGTTCTGATTTAGAGAAACATTTCTTTACAGAAGAAAAATTACTTCAATACAATATAAAGATTCATCCATTTAATACCTTTCCTAAAGATGGTTCTACTGTAATTATTGGAAATGCGTTTAAAGAAGATAATGATGATGTTAAAGTTATTCGTGCGAATAGTACGTATACCGTTTATCGCTATCATGAATATTTAGGTAAACTACTAAAGAATTATCATGGTGTTGCTATTACAGGTTCACATGGTAAAACGACTACAACTAAAATGATGACTAGTCTTTTAAGTGCATATAAACCAACCGCATATTTAATCGGTGATGGAAATGGGCATTTAGAAGAAAATTCACATTATTGTGTTATTGAAGCGGATGAGTATCGTCGTTTCTTTTTATCGTATTTTCCTGAATATGCAGTTATTACGAATGTTGACTATGATCATGTAGATTATTACAAAGATGAAAAAGATTATGCGTCTGCGTATGAACAGTTCGCATTAAATGTATCTAAAGCAATTATGGTGTATGGGGATGATCCTGAAATTCGTAAATTAGACTTAAAGGCAAAAGTATATACCTATGGTTTAGAACCATCAGATGATTTGTATGCTAAGGTAATAACTGAGAATGAACATGAAACTATTTTCGAATTAACATTCCTAAATGAGTACAAAGGTATTATGCGTATACCGTTTTCTGGGCGTCACCTCTTGTGGAATGCCTTAGGGTGTATCGGAATTGGTTTATTGGAGAATATGCCTCTAGAGCTTATTGAAGAGGGTTTAGGACGATTTGAGAATGCGGCTCGTCGTTTCAAAGTTGAAGTGAATGGGCCGAATGTATATATCGATGATTATGCCCATCATCCTACTGAAGTTAGTGTCACGATTGATGCGGCTAGACTTCGTTATCCTAACCATAAATTAATCGCAATCTTCAAACCACATCGCGTATCACGTTTATTCCATTTTGCGGATGCGTTCGCAAAAGCTCTAGATAAAGCAGATGAAGTCTATCTCTGTGGATTTAGCGCAATCGATGATCAAGAAGTAGGATATGATATTACGATTGATTATTTAAAAGAACGTTCTAAAAAAGCGATTGTCATAGAAGAAAATGATAATGGCGCAAAGCTTTTAAATGAATCAGGTCCTGCGGTTTATCTATTCATGAGTTCGAAAGATATTTATGGATTAGCCAATTTATTGAAAGTCTATCAAAATCATTGAAAATATTTTCATTCTTAACTATAATAAGGTTAAAGAGGTGGAACTATGGATGCATTTTTCTTAGCTTTACGTGAAATATCAGTGTTAGTGTTACCGCTTTTAGGTGCGCTCGTACTGATATTTTTATTGGTTTTATTCTATCGACTCTATTTAATGATGAAGAAAGTCGATTTATTACTCGATCGAGTGGACAAAACCATGAACATTGTAGATAAAGAATTAAATGACTTACAAGTTTCTATCGGTGTCATCACCAGTTTAGCCAATGGAATTATTACTGTACAGAATTTCACACGAAGTTCTGTGACTACATTAGCCTTATACTTAGTTGAACATTTTGAAACGATTAAGGCTTGGATATTTGGATTATTTGATAAAAAAGATGAGGTTCAGACTCCTGAACCAGAAGAAGAGCAAAACGCTTAGAAAGGCACAGATATGGAAGACATTAAGAAAACATTTGAAAAAGTGGTAGAGTCAGGAAAAGATCTAGCAGAAGATATCAATCTAAAAGAGAACTTTGAAAAAGCCAAAGATGTGACTTTAGATGCCGTTGATAAAGTTGCACAAAAATTTGAAGAATTAAAAGAAGATGATGAATTGAAAACTAAAATTAAAGATAAAGCGGATGATGTCGTAGAATCCGGTCGAAAAATAATTGATGATATTCGTGAAAATGAAAATGTTCAAAAAGTTGTAGAATCAGTAAAAGAAGGCGCAAAAGCTGTTTCGGATAAAACCGTTGAATTCTTCGAAAAACCTGAAGTTCAAGAAAAAATAGAAGTCGCAAAAGAAAAAACATTAGATATAGCCGAAAAGGGTATCGAAAAGTTAAGAGAATGGTTAAAACCTAAACAGAAGGATGATGAAGAATGAAACGTGTAACGATCTATGATGTCGCAAAAGAAGCGAGAGTATCCCTAGCCACTGTATCCAGAGTTATTAATGGACTCGAAATTGTAAGAGAAGACACACGTTTACGTGTTAATGAAGCGATTGATAAATTAGGGTATAAACCAAATGCGATTGCGCAAGGATTAGCCCTACAAAAAACCACAACCATTGCGTTAGTTGTACCTGAAGCGAGTTTCTCATATACAGGACAAATTATTAATGGATTATTGGATGTGGCTAAGATTTACAAATATAACATCGTATTACATACTGTATCCGAAGGTATTGTCGAAATTGGTGAGATTATCGAAACGATTATCAAATCAAGAGTGGATGGGGTTGTAATATACAATGATAAGTTAATGTATGATGAATTGAAGGCATTAACTCATTATCAATTCCCAATCGTACTTATCGGAAATAAGATGTCTACGAACAATATCTGTTCAGTATATGTCGATTTAGAAAAAGCAGTATTTGAACTCGTTACGAAATACTTAGAAATGGGTAAGAGCGATATCGCGATTGTTCAAGATCGTAAGAATAAATACATGGTGGAACAACTTATCAAAGGTGCTACATTAGCGTTTGAACGTAAAGGTTTAATCTTTGAACAGTTTATTGAAATCCCTCCAGAATATCGTAGTTCATATATGTATTTAAAAGAGTACTTTAAAACACGTCGACATGATTTAGTTATTGCACATCGTGATTCACAAGCCCTTGCGGTTGCGAATGCGGCGTTTGAAAATAACATTAAAGTTCCAGATGAACTTGAAATTGTTTGTATTATCGATTCGAAGTACAACTCAATGGTTCGTCCTCAACTTTCATCGTTTACCATTCCTTCGTATGATTTAGGCGCCGTATCGATGCGTGTTATGACGAAGATGTTAAAACAAGATGAATTTGATGATCGTGAAATTGAATTAAGTTATCTATTTACACCTCGTCAAACAACGAAGTAATTGTAAAATTAGTTAGGTAGTGTATAATGATTTTGCGTAGATTTGGCAGAGTAAATTCGCGTTTGTTCAAGAGAGATAATGGCGCTGAGAATTATCACAAACAACAATTGAATACACCAAGGAGCAGCTTTATGCAAAGTAAAGCCGTATGCCGCGTTAAGGTTTAAAGTGACGAAAGTCAACTAAGGTGGTACCGTGCACAAGCACCCTTGGAAGGGTGCTTTTCTATTATAAGGAGGAAAAAATGGAATTTTTCGATGAACTAAAATGGCGTGGACTAATTAAAGATGTGACGGATGAAGAGGGATTTATTGAAAGACTCAAGAATCCACTCGTATTGTATTGTGGATTTGATCCAACTGCAGATTCTTTGCATATTGGTGGACTCCAACAACTTCTACTTTTAAAACGTTATCAATCACAAGGTCATACACCGATTGCACTATTAGGTGGCGCAACAGGTATGATTGGTGATCCACGTCCTACAACAGAACGTAAACTATTAAGTTTAGAAGAAATTATTGAGAATGGTAAAAAGATACGTGTTCAATTGGATAAGTTTTTATCGAGTGAAGGTAAAAATGCACTCATCTCATTAAATAACTATGATTGGTTAAGTAAAATCGATTTACTTACATTCTTACGTGATTACGGTAAGTTCTTTAACGTAAATTACATGATTAATAAAGAAACGATTTCAAGTCGTTTAGATACCGGTATTTCATATACAGAATTTACATACACAATCTTACAAGCTATCGACTTCTTACACCTCTACCAAAATTACAATTGTGAATTACAAATTGGGGGAAGTGATCAATGGGGTAATTTAACCAGTGGTACAGAACTTATTCGTAAGACTGTTGAAAATAGTAAAGTATTTGGTGTAACTTCTCCGCTTATCACAAACAGTGATGGGACTAAATTCGGAAAATCAGAAGGTAAGAATATTTGGTTAGATGGTGAAAAGACCAGTCCATACCATTTCTACCAATACTGGATGAATGTTTCCGATGCGGATGTGGTTGATTTCTTAAAACGTTTATCGTTCCTTACTAAACCAGAAATTGAAGAACTTGAAAATAGAGTTAAAACACAAGCTCATTTAAGAGAAGCACAAATATCACTTGCGGAAGAATTGACTGAACTTGTGCATGGAACAGATGGTTTAACAAGTGCGAAGAAAATAACTTCAGTATTCTTTAATGGTGCATGGGATACCTTAAGTGAATCTGAATTAAGTCTTGCGTTAAGTGATGCGCCTAGTTTAAACTTAGAGGGTAAAAGTTTATTGATTGATGCGCTTGTAGAAGGTAAAATCTGTAGTAGTAAACGTGAAGCACGTGAAATGATTACAGGTGGTTCGATTACAGTGAATGGGGTTAAAGAAACATCACTAGAATTTGAATTATTACCGACTGACGCATTCTTTAATCAATACACTGTCATTAAAAAAGGAAAGAAGACCTATTTTGTGGTCAAATTTGGTAAATAATAATGGATATTAATTGGGTATTAATGGGTATAACATCAGTATTGACAATATTTATCATCGTAATTCGTTTAAGTGAAGTCATTAAATATCGCAATAATGTAAAAGTATTTTATGAGAAAAACAAAGATGTCGAAATATTGTTTAACAATAAACGTAATATTTATATGTTTGTTGTGTTGGCCTTTGTTGTATTTACAATTTCTCTATTTGTAGAAGGTTCAATGGTAGAACGTTTATCCATGGCCGTAATTTTTGCGGTATTGTGTTTCTCTGAAGCATTCTCTTCTTGGATGAACTCACGTTTATTTAGTAGTGATAAAGAGTTCTTGTATGGAACGGTGTATGATAGATATCGTTCGATTAAGACTTATAAGCCTAAAGGTAAACGTAATACAATTATCTATACCCTTAAGAATGATGAATATATTGTGCCTAATCTTGTGGCAGAATTAGTTCAGAATAAAGTAAAAGGCATCAAAAATTCGAAGAAATAATTTAATCTGTTATAATTAATGCGAGGTTTTCAAATGCGTAAATATTTGGTTGGTTTAATGATCAGTTTATTATTAGTTGGTTGTAGTAATAGTGAAACAATCTTAAAAGAAAAATATGAGACGTATAAACTCGATTACCAGAGTATTTTAAATACGACACAATTCAAGTCCACATCTAGTAATTTTGCGATATCATCGAGTATCACAGATTTAAATGATGGGACTTTTCGTTACGATGTATTTGTGGATGAACCTAAGATTGCGATGTATGATGTCGAGATTTTAGCGATTGTGGATGATGGATTATTGATTATCTCAGATGAAATGATGCCAAGTATTGGAATCTATGAAGATGCGGAATATCATTTAATACCATTTCAAGTAGATGCGGAATTAGGCTATCAAAAAGGATTTAATTTAAATGGTATTGTGAAGTCTGGCAAAGTAAATATAAAAGTTCTTGTGATGTGGAAAGACTATTTTAAGATTAAAACAGAACGTGAATACTTTAGTTTTGATTTAGATGTTAATCCACCAGTCCAAGTAGAAACACCTGTTGTAGAGGATACAGAATGAATGATCGTCAGAAACATTCTTTAATATTAGGCGGACTAACCAGCAGTGCTGGTGTTTTTATTTCAAAAGCGATTGGTATATTGTACGTAACACCGTTTACCATGTTAGCGACAGATGCGAATCTATCGTATTATGCGCGAGCTTATAACGTATATGAAATTGTATTAAATGTATCGATTGCTGGATTACCGTTTGCGATTGCGACAATGGTTGCGAAGTACCAACTCAAAGGTAGGTTTAAAACGGTATTGTTGGTACGTAAATTAGCGACTGCGATTCTAGCGTTACTAGGCTTTGTGGCTATGATTTTCTTATTCTTCGCAGCTCATCCGATTGCGCAATTCTCAGTCAGTGGAGCAGCGAATTCGATAGAAGTTATTCGTACGCGTAATGTCATGATGATCATGGCTTTAGCTGTATTTACAGTACCTTTATTGAATAGTTATCGAGGCTTCTATCAAGGGTTAAAAGAACTTAAAATATACGCATTCTCACAAGTATTTGAACAGATTGCGCGTGTTGCGTTCTTATTGGGGATTGGTTTCTTACTCGTCTATGTACTGAAGTTTGATGCGATATGGGCGGTTTATGCAGCGATTGCGTCCACTTCGCTATCTGCCGTAGCGTCAATTATTTACTTTATTCAGAAGGATAGAAAATATTTAGCTGAGATTAAAGCTAAAGCAGAGATAAGTGATGAAGAAGTCCCAAATCAAAAAGAAATAATCAAGGAAATGTTCTATTTCTCTGTTCCATTTCTACTTAATGTATTTATGAATAACAGTAATAATACCATTAACTTACTCTTCTTTAATAAAGCGATGTTAATGCATGGGGATACAATTCAAACTGCAGATATGTATTATTCGATGGTTATGTTTACAACCAATAAATTAACTTCTATTCCTCAGGTTGTGGCGCCAGGATTTATTACCGCAATCATCCCATATGTCACAACTGCATTTGAGAATAAAGATCTCAAGCAGATGCAAAGTCATGTCCAAGATTCAATCGAAACAGTATTCTATATCACACTCCCATTAGCGTATTTCCTATTTGGTATTAGTACGGAAATCTATTATGTCATGTATGGTTCCCATAGCTTACAAATGGGTGGTGAAGTATTGATGTATAACAGTATCACAGGCATTTTGTTCAACTTAGCGGCTGTATCAAACGCATTAATGATGGCATTACGCTTACGTAAACAAAATCTCATTGTGTCATTTGGCGGAGTCTTATTGAAGTTTGCGTTGTTTGTCCCATTGATTGTGATGTTTGGGTATAAGGGAAGTATCTATTCCAATGCGATTAACCAACTCGTCTTATTCTTAATCAATATGTACTTAATTAAAAAGACTTACCAAGTTTCTTATGGTAGAAGTATCAAACGCGTTAGTTTAATGTTTATTGGTTTATTTACCATGCAGATGAGTTTCTTCGCGCTACGTGCTATTGGTTTAAATGTTATTGATCAAGGAAGACTTATCGCATTAATCGAATTGGGCATTTATGGAGTTGTTGGAGTAGTAGTCTACTTATTCTCAACTTCATACTTTAAACTCCCACAGAATATCTTAAATTTAGATCTAAAACGATTAATAAAGAAAGTGAAAAACACATGAGACTCGACAAATTATTAGCCCATAATGGATTTGGAAGTCGCAAAGAAGTTAAACGATTGATTAGAGCTGCACAAGTTATGGTCAATGGAGAAGTTGTGACAGATGATGATTATCAAATAAATGAAAAAGATGAAGTTGAACTATTTGATTTGAATATTAGTGTAGAGACGAAACAATACTTCCTACTAAATAAACCAAAAGGCTGTATCTGTTCGAAAGACAATAGCCAATATCCATCTGTATATGAATACATCCATGAAAATGTATTGCCAGATACGAATGCATTTGGTCGATTAGATGCTGATACTGAAGGATACCTAATCATCAGTAATGATGGTCAATTAGGTCATCGTTTATTAGCGCCAAAACATCATGTCATAAAAGGGTATAGAGTCACATTACGTGAACCATTTAATCCAAAGTATATAGAATTAATTCATAAAGGAATCGCAATCGACAAAAACGAGATATGTGAACCAGCATCGATTGAGATTATTGATGACAAGACAGTGAATCTATTAATCTCACAAGGTAAGTATCATCAAATTAAACGTATGATGATAGCGTGTGAGAATGAAGTAATTGATCTCTATCGTTATCAATTTGGTCCACTAATTGATGATGGGAGTCTACCCGTTGGAGAATATCGTAGATTAACGGATAAAGAAATAGATTTATTAAAACAGGCTTCTTAATGAAGTCTGTTTTTTTATATTGATAATTTATCGAATTATCAATTGATAATAGGCATAAAAAAAGAACATTTTTCAATGTTCTAATTTATCTTATCGGTTGTAGAATTCAACAACTAATGCTTCGTTGATGACATCATTTAATTCAGCACGTTCTGGCAAACGTACGTATGTGCCTTTCATCGCTTCTTTGTCGAAAGTAACATAGTTCTTTGTAGAAACTGTTGATTCTAATGCTTCTTTGATAGCTGGTACATTACGTGAAGCTTCTTTAACAGAAATCACTGAACCAGGTTTTACGATGTATGAAGGGATATCAACTTTTGCGCCATTGACCAAGATGTGGCCATGGTTTACGAGTTGACGTGCTGCACGACGTGTTCTGCCTAAACTCATACGATATACAACATTGTCTAAACGACTTTCTAATAAGAATAAGAAGTTATGACCAGTGTTACCTTTTAAGTGTTGAGCTTTTACGTAAGTGTTGTAGAATTGACGTTCGTTAACACCATATGTGAAACGAATACGTTGTTTTTCACGGAGTTGTTGTCCGTAGTTAGTTAGTTTTGCAGGACGTGAATCTGGTGCTTTACCAGGAGCCGTCGTACGTGGTCTCTTACCAGCAAATTCTTCGCCAGTTTCAAGAATTGAAAATTGTAAGCGTCTCGATACTTTCCATACCGGACCATTAATGCGTGCCATTGTGTTACCTCCTATGGTTTAATCAAATCTAGGGGGACAAATTTTCATCTAATGTGTTAATCTAAGAGTTTCACCGTTGCAGCTTGGTTACTAATCGCCAGTTGTGATTAACGCTCGTTATATGACTTTGTCTGCCGCGTTTTGACGCTTTAACAGTTTAGCATTTGTGAACCTACTTGTCAAATGATGAAAGAGTCGAAACAGGGGTGTGATTATGATACAATAAAAAGGAGGTGAAATGGTATGAATTTTGACATAATTTTACAATATTTACAACGTATTGAAGTACAAATCGCACTAGCTGTTCTTATTGTTTTTGTCATCGCATTTTTGGTTGTAAAACGGTTTAATTTACATCAATTAAAACAGAAAATGCAGGCAATTGAGAAACGTTATAACAACGTTAAGAGTATACCATTACCTTTCAAATTAAACAAAGCGGTCGCATTGGCACGTGTTAATCCAGAAATACTTGCGAATGTGAATGATTTCAAGAATAGCTTTGAAGATATCCAAGAAAACTTTAAGTCGATTGTAAATGTATTGGCTGAAACCGAGGATGCATTGGTTGTAGGTAAGAGTAAACATGCAAAACTTAATCTACAAGACTTAGCACAGATGTTAAACCAAATCGAGAAACAAGTGGATCAATTAAATAGTAAATTGGATAGTATCTTAGAAGAAGAAAACCAACAACGAGGACAGATTACAGAGTTGAAGGAAATCTTTAGACATACCAAAGCTGATTTAACAGCA
>DASSDQ010000026.1:0-4562 GCA_035697025.1 Erysipelotrichaceae bacterium
GCAAGCACTTGTTCGATAATTTGTTGATAAATCGGTGTACGACTTAATGAACTTAGACTTATCATATTGTCTCCTTAATGTACTACTGTACTATTATAGTAGTACATTCAACCGAAAGACGCAAGTTTTTCACATTTTAAATATAAAATACTGCATATTAAGTTAGGATTAAGAAGAATAACTCATGTTATATTATTAGTATTGTAAATCGTGAATTGTTTTGTTAAAATACGTTTCATAGTTTAGTTACTTCATAGTAAGTGAATAAACTGTAAATGAGGATGTTTTATGACAAAAGGACAAATTGAATCGAAAATTAGCGAAGCGATAAGTAAGTTTGAAATAGAACAAATGGGTAGAGGACCGGAAAAAATACGATCTATCATTTTTCAAGATATGATAGTGATTCGAATTAAAGGTTTTCTAAGTAATTCTGAGAAAAGTCTAGCGCAAAATAAAGAGGGTGTTGATCTTATCAAAAAGGTAAGAACTGCATTGTTTGAGAATGCGCGTTTAAATTTAGAAGAAGCGATTAAATCGGTGATTCCTGTGAATGTAATAAGTACCTATTCCGATGTTAGTACGAAAACAGGAGAGAAAGTCATTGTGATAATTTTGGATCAAGATATCGAAGAAATGATTAAGAAATAAACGGAAGACATATCAAAAGGTTATAACCAGTTGAAAGTAAGCCAATATAAAACAATTTTGTTTATATTGGTTTTTTTATAACTATAAATAAAGAGGGAAAATATATGAGAAGAATACCAACTAGCATCGCAACCCAACATCCAGATAATGCGGATCGTTATATTACAGTCCAACAAGAACCAGATGAAGCATTTCACAGTTTAAGTTCACAATTAAAGGGTGGTTTAGGGATAGAAGAAATCATGATTGATTTTGAGGGTAAACTTACTCCTTATCATCAAACATCTCAAATAACCCTTGGATTAATACACAAGGGGTTAATCCCAGGGAAAGATATTTATGTGACACCGCGTATTCCTAATTCAAAGAAAGAGCCTATTTTTAGGCAACTTATGAGCATAATGTCTTTAGTTGAAACAAATATTCTTGCGTTTAAAGAAATAAAAGATATTGCGATTACTGAAACAATTGTACCAATGATTGAATCAGGAAGTGAAGTGATACAGATTCAAGAGCGAATTAACTCTGTTATTGAATTAGGTAACAAGAATTATGATATTCAATTTCCTATGAATAGTATTCGTGTTATCCCTCTTATTGAGAGTGTTCCTGCATTGGTGAATGTAGATTTAATTCTTGAAGAATACGCCAGAGATTTAATGGATAAAGGTGTGGCATTAGATGATTTAAGATTAATGTTTGCACGATCAGATTCTGCTATGTCATACGGAATGGTTTCATCTGTATTAGCTGTTGTGATCGCAATAGATCATTCTCTTCAATGGGGGATAAGAAATAATGTAAGTGTTGCGCCCATCTTAGGGTGTGGTTCCCTTCCATTTAGAGGTCATTTGACACTTGAGAATATTGATTCGATGTATTCAACGTATGCAGGAATTAAGACGTACACAATCCAATCTGGATTAAGGTATGATCATGGTGATATCAAGACTAAAAAGGTTGTGAATAGTTTAAAAGAGAATATTCATATTGATTTAAAACGACATTTTTCAACGACTGATATCGATCAAATGAAAGAATATATTGGAATATTCACGAATTATTACATGACTTCATTTATCAAGTTAATTAATACTGTAGAAATAATATCTCAAACAATCCCAAAGAATCGAGATCGATTAGCAAGTACTAAATCAGGTTTAGAGTATATACGCGAAGTTGCGAACATGGAAGAAATCGCAAAACTTGTTAAGAGTGAATCATTAAAGAATAGATTGCTTAATATCGATACTAATATTCATTGTACAGTTCCTCGTGCAATTTCTTTTACAGCCGCAATGTATACCTTAGGATTACCTCCTGAATTTATTGGCGTTGGAAGAGGGTTAAAAGAAGTACTCGATTTATATGGTAAAGAAGGGATTGAACAACTTTTATTATTTTATCCACAATTAAAGAATGATTTAATTTTTGCGCAGAAGTATCTAAATACACGTGTATCGAGAGGGATTGTGGATGAAAGTGTGCGCTTAGAATATATCGAAGATTATGAATTTGCATGTGAAATTCTAGAGATACAGAAGATTGAAAATGAATTGAATGAGGATGAGTTTTATCATACTTTACTTAAATCAACACGTCCCATTATTTTACATCTGATGGGAAGACAAAAAGATTTATTTGAAGATTCGCAAGAGGAACAAAAAATACTTAATGAATGGATTGTGAAGATGGGCAAGTTAAGAGGTAGTTTAGGATAATATGATTAAAATCCAATCCAATAAACAAGAAAGAATTAAAGCTTGGATTTTTGTTTTACTAAGTTTTATGATGTTGATGAGTTTAGGGACTGTTTATTCGTATAGTGTTTTTAGATTATCCATTGAAACACACTATAGTATAAATACGACATTAAGTGGACTACCTTATATGTTCGCTTTGGCATTCTATTCTATTTCCATGTTTATTTCTGGAAGATATATTGAACGGTTTAATCCCAGATTATTGCTTATTCTAGGGAGTGTTTTTGTCTCATCTGCTTACTTATTATCTTCCTATTCCACAAACATTTATTTACTTACACTTACCTATGGTGTTATAGGGGGTACAGGGGTTGGTTTAATGTATGGAATACCGATTCAAAATGCGAGTCTATGGTTTAATCATCGAATTGGTTTAGTTGTAGGGAGTATCTTAATTGGTTTTGGTTTGTCACCTTTAGTTACAGCTCCATTGGGAGTCTATCTTATTCAATCTTTTGGATTGATGAATTCTTTTAGAATTTTAGGGATGATTATTCTCGGAATATTACTTATTATTTCATTATTTATACCACTGAAGAGAATGGAGAACAAAAATCATGTGAATTGGAATTATCCAATTATTGTTTCGAATGAATTTAAACGTTTATACGTAAACTTTGTGATTGGGACCATGATTGGGTTAATGATTATAGGTTTAACGAGTAAGATTGGGATTGAGTTGTTTAAATTAGATTCAATTACTGTCGCCTCTTTAATGAGTTTATTTGCCGTATTGAATGGATTAGGTAGACCGTTATTTGGATTAATCATCGATCGTTATTCACTTCGGTTTGCGATGATTTTGTCGTATAGTTTAATTATTTTTTCTTCGCTTATGCTTATATTCTTAAGAGTACAATTACCTATGATATTCATTGTCAGTTTCTCAATCTATTGGTTAAATCTAGGGGCATGGTTATCGATTGCGCCAAATGCGACACGTATTTTATTTGGACAAAAAGATTATAGTAAGAACTATGGAATTACATTTACGGCTTATGGAATAGGGGCGATTTTGGGAATTGTTTTATCAGGATTGTTGATGGATATGTTTCAAAGTTATTATGTAATATTTAGTTTTGTACTAATATTAAGTAGTTTTGGGTTATTAGTAGTCTATTATCCTTTAAAGAAGTAAATTAAGCTTAAAGTCTCAGGATATTTTATTCAGTAAATATATAGAATATTGAAAGGTTAGTAAATATATAGATAAGTGATCCTATTTTACTTATAGTAAAAAAGAATTTAGAACTCATTTTAATCAGGTTAAGAAAGAATATGAACTCATTATACAAATCGTTTTAATAAGAAAAAAACTAAATTTCACCCAAGCAGAATTAACACCGAAGACTAGAGTATCCCAACAAGCCATTTCAAGACTCGAGAATGAAAAGCATATACCTAATATAGATACATTATTGAGAATAGTGGATGGATTAGGTTTAAAATTAATATTAATAGAGAGGTAATCTATGACAATCGAGAAAAAGTATCAAGCTATTGCGCCAGAAACACAATATTTTAAAGAAGAAGCGTTTACATCAATAAATCATACTGAAATACGATGGTTAGGAAATTCAAGTCATCTGATTAATTCACATGGAACATGCATTATGATAGATCCATTACTAAAGGGATTTGATATGAAACTCTTAAGAGATTCGCCAATTCAACCGGAAGATGTCCCTCATTTAGATGCGGTTCTAATTACACATGATGATAATGATCATTTAAGCCGACCTACAACCGAAGTGTTAAAATCTGTCACAAAAGAATTTCATGCGCCTCACTTTGTGTCGAGCTTACTTGAAGATGAATATCCATCATTTGGGCATGGAATTGGAGAAACATTCAATATTAAGAGTGTATGTGTAAAATTAACACCTGCAGATCATGCATGGAAAAATGAGAATCCTAAGTATATACGTAAATATGATTTTGAAGATTATTGTGGGTACTGGTTGGATACACCAGATGGAAGTATATGGGCAATAGGAGATTCTCGATTACTGCCTGAACAATTAACAATGCCGCATCCAGATGTCATCTTCTTTGACTTCTCAGATAGTTCTTGGCATATTGGCTTCGATAACGCGGTTAAATTAGCGAATACCTATCCAAACAGTGAGTTATTACTGTGTCATTGGG
>DASSDQ010000027.1:0-2949 GCA_035697025.1 Erysipelotrichaceae bacterium
CACATTTTCAAATCGGACGTGAAATAAGTGCACTTCGTGATAAAGGTGTATTAGTTCTTGGAAGTGGGAATGTCGTACATAACTTATCACGTATTAATTGGGATATGAATGGTGGTTATCCCTGGGCTGAAGAGTTTGATAGCTATATCAAAACGAAAATTATTAATAAGAATTATGATAATGTCATAAACTATAAATCAGTTGGTAAATCTTCTGATTTAGCGTTCTTTACGACTGAACATTTTTATCCATTACTATATGTACTTGGCGCATCTTATGCCGATGATACACTATCAATCTTCAATCAAACCTGTTTGATGGGTTCAATGTCTATGACCTGTTATTTATTTAATTAAATAATTGTGTAGTGATATAAATACAAACGGATAGAGTGCATTTTATAAACTATTTGTTTTAAATAATATGTTAAAATTATGAATGTAAATGGGGGAAAACATGAAACAATCTTTGAGTAAATCTGAGCTTTTTAATGAACTAAAGACGAGGTTTGGATTTAAAAACAATGGGAGTATTGCGTATGCGGAAATAAACGGATATGGGTATTCGCTAAATAGAGCAACGAAGAATTATTTTCAATTAGCGACATCTGTAAATTTCAATGATGTGGATAAAAAGAAAAGTGTTATTGATGGATTAACAAACTTAAAAAATAAAGTAGATATTGATAATACCATTGAAGGGAATCATAGAATTTTTATTCTCATTAAAACACCTTGTACAAGTGAACTCTTTATGAGTGAACTTACGATTATATTAAATTCATTGGGTACATTATTTATGGAACTTGACCTGAAACCATCGTGTTGGAATTGTAATAAAGAAGGTAAATTTCATGTGTTTCAAAAAGGTAGATCTACAATCGAAGTGTGTGATGAATGTGTCGAACAATTAAATCATTATCATACAGTTGTTCAATACAATTTGAAAATGAATTCTTCTTATTTAACTGGATTCATTGGAGCGTTTCTAGGCGCATCATTAGGTGGTGTACTATGGTTAATGATTTCAATGATGGGGTTCTATACTTCTTTAGTTGGAATTGCGATGGGATATCTTTCATATAATGGATATCTATTATTTAAAGGAAATCGTGGGAAATATATGATGTGGATACTCTTAACATCTGTTGTATTAGTAATAATACTTACAAGTGTTTTAGAAACATCCTATTATCTCTATAAGGATCCTGAATATTCGTTTACGGTCATTGAATCCATTTCTCTTGGATTTAGATCGCTGTATGACACCCAATACTTTTATGTAGATATGGTTTGGAAGAATATTGCGATGGCATTAGTGTTTGCGGTCATGGGGTGTTTCAGGTATTTAATCACCGCAGCCAATAATAGTAAAATATTAAACAATGAACCATTAACTGAGTTTGTGCTTGGATCAGAATAATAAAACCTGCTCTCGCAGGATTTTAAATGAACAATAGTGTTAATACAACAAGCGCTAACGCAATTCGATAATACGCAAAATACGTAAAGTCATGTTTCTTAACATAATCCATTAAGAAACGAATAACTAGTAGTGATACAACAAATGCGACGATTGTACCTGTTGCGAGTACCGTCCATTCAAGCGATGACCAGGTAAAGCCAGCTTTAATTAACTTAATGAAACTAGCCCCAAACATCATCGGTATGGCTAGAAAGAATGAGAATTCTGCCGCAACAGTACGACTTGCGCCTAATACAATTGCGCCAAGAATGGTTGCGCCACTCCGTGATGTACCTGGTATAAGTGCCAGTACTTGGAATGCGCCGATTAATAACGCATCTTTATACGTAATTAAACTTAGAGTATTTTTTGGGTGATCTTTTTTTGTCTTCTCAATGTAAATAAATAAAACACCATAAACAATTAATGTGATCGCTATGACGATTGGTTTATATAATACGGTATCGATGATATCATCAAACAATAATCCAATGATTGCGCCAGGGAATGCCGCAATGATGATTTTTACCCATAATAGAATCGTATTATGTTGGTGAGATTTAGAAGAGGATGACCAAGGGAATAACTTATTAAAGAATAAGACAATTACCGCAATAATCGATCCAAGTTGGATAAATACTAAGAAGAGATCGACAAATTCTTTTGAGAACGACAGTGGGAACCAATGATTGAATAGAATCATATGTCCGGTTGAACTAACTGGTAACCATTCTGTGATTCCTTGGATAATGCCTAATAAAATAGCCTTGATAATTTCTAACATAACTTACCTCATCTTTAGTATTATACCATTCAGCGTGTAATTCAAAAGACAAAGAAATACGAAATATGGCATAATAAAATTGATAGAGGTGAAATTATGCGTGCATTAATTAGTGAAATTGATACATTACCAAATGATATTGAAAATCGATTAAAAACATTGGGATTGGAGTTTGATATTATTCTAGATACTGAACAAGTTAAACAACCTGAGTTATATGATTTTGTCTATGGTGCAAATCATGTCAAAAAGATTGGATTAGACAAATTTACACACTTAAAATGGATTCAAAGTTCATATGCTGGTTATAATAATTTACCCGTTGATGAATGGAAGTCAAAAGGAATCATATTTACAAATGCGAAGGATGTCTTTAGTGATCCGATTGCGGAATGGGTTGTATTGTATATTTTGATGTATTATAAAAATGCGATTCTTAATTACCAGCTTCAAAAAGAAAGAAATTGGGAACGTAAACATAATCGTGAACTAGAAAATATGAATGTTTGTATTGTAGGGATTGGAAGTATTGGTCAAGCAATTCGAAAACGTCTAGAACCATTTAATGTGCATTTTATTGGGGTTAACTCGAAAGGTACTCCAACAGATGGATTTAGTACAGTTTACGCTGTGAAGGACTTAGAAACAGCTGTGATGATGAGTGATGTGGTTGTGATTACTTTGCCATTGAACGAACAGAC
>DASSDQ010000028.1:0-5123 GCA_035697025.1 Erysipelotrichaceae bacterium
TATTTAAAGGAATTAAAGCATGTTTAAAAGAAGAATATGGTAGCGCAAAACTTGAAGGAATCAAAGTTGCGGTATCTGGTGTTGGACATGTAGGTAGTTCACTTTGCGAAATGTTAGTGAATGAAGGCGCAATTCTTACCATTGCGGATATTGATGATGAGAACGCAAAACGCGTTGCGGAATTAACCGGTGCTACAATCGTTTCACCAGACGCAATATATGATGTCGAATGTGATGTCTTTGCGCCTTGTGCATTAGGCGCTGTGATTAATGATAATACCTTGAGTCGTTTAAAATGTAAGATTATCGCAGGTTGTGCGAATAATGTCTTAGAAGATAGTTTAATTCATGGTACTAAAGTACATGAAATGGGCATTATTTATGCACCGGATTATGTCATTAATGCTGGTGGGTTGATTAATGTTTATCAAGAGAAAATTGGTTATAACAAGGATGCGTCTATGAAAGCGATCGATCAAATATTTGATCGTGTACGTGAAATAATTCGTGAATCCAAGGATACAAATACACCAAGTTATTTAGTCGCTGATCGTATGGCAGAACGCCGTATTGAAATGATGCGGAATATTAATAGTATCCATTTATCGAAATGAGTGAAGTAATTGTATTAACAGGGGCTTATGGAGTCGGTAAGAGCGAGTTTGCGAGTCAACTCGCTCTACTTAAAGCACCTTGTGTACTTGCGGATTTTGATGTGATAAATCCATATTTCAGACCTCGTGAACAAACATCTTGGTTTGAATCAAAAGGTGTAAAGATAATCGGTTCACAGATTAAAAATCATATCAATCAAGATTTTCCAGCGTTAAGTGGTGATTTACCTTCGTATATAAATCAAGGTAAAACGGTTTTAGTTGATTGCGCGGGAAGTGAAAATGGATTGAAACCACTCGCAAGTTTCATGGAGAGTTTAAAAGATGCGAAAGTATATTTAGTCGTAAATTTAAATCGTCCTGAATCTAATTTTGAATCGGTTAATAAAATGATTGAGTTGTTTGAATCGCGTAGTCATTTAAAAATAAGTGGGCTTGTTCACAATACTCATCTATTAGATGAAACAAGTGCAGAGATGATTATCGATGCGCAAGAAAAGTGTGAAACATTATCAAAGACAATCGATATTCCAATTATTTATACGATGGTCGCAAAAGAATTGTACAATGAATGTAAAGATTCGATTCACAATGAATGTGTTGTGTTTGATCGATTAATCTTAAGAGAATCTTGGATGAAGGGAGAAACCTTATGAAAGGTAAAGTTATATTTAATACCGACACATGTAAAGGGTGTAGCTTGTGTGTAAAAGCTTGCCCAATGAAAATACTCGCAATTGATCAAACTACGGTTAATGCGATTGGGTATAATCCAGCTTATTGTGTTGATATGGATAAATGCATTGCGTGTACGAATTGTGCACTTATGTGTCCAGATACTGTAATAACAGTAATGAGGGTAGATCTATGAGTAAAGTATTAATGAAAGGGAATGAGGCGATTGCACAAGCTGCAATTTCTGCAGGATGTACTGCGTTTTTTGGTTATCCTATTACTCCGCAAAATGAAATTTGTGAGTATATGGCGAAATATCTACCGAAGAATAATGGAGTGTTCGTACAAGCTGAAAGTGAATTAGCTGCGATCAATATGGTATATGGTGCTTCTGCGGCTGGAGCACGTGTTATGACATCATCTTCATCGCCTGGTTTAGCTCTTAAGCAAGAAGGTATTTCATATTGTGCAGGTGCTGAATTACCTGCTGTAATAGTTAGTATAAGTCGTGGTGGTCCTGGTTTAGGTGGTATATTGCCTGCACAAGGTGATTATAATCAAGCGACTCGAGGCGGAGGTAATGGCGATTATCATGTGATTGTTTTAGCACCTAATGGTGTCCAAGAGGCAACAGATATGGTGCGTAAAGCATTCTATCTTGCGGATAAATATCGTAATCCCGTTATTGTCATGGCAGATGGCGTTATTGGACAGATGATGGAACCGGTTGAAATCAATAATGAAATCGTTGAAACATTTGATAAACCTTGGGCAAGTGATGGTAACTTAAGTCGTGGTTCACGTAATGTAATAAACTCACTTTTCCTAAATCCAAATAAACTTGAACAACATAATATCGATTTAAGACATAAATATGATGTGATTGAAGAAAATGAAGTCGAATTTGAATGTAGTATGTGTGATGATGCGGATGTATTATTGGTTGCGTATGGAACACCATCACGTATCGTTAAATCCGCAATCAATCAATTACGTGGTGAAGGAATTAAGGCAGGATTATTCAGACCTAAAACGCTTTATCCATTCCCTTATAAACAACTAAAGGAAGCGTCAAAAAATAAGAAATTTATTTTATGTGCAGAATTGTCTATGGGTCAAATGATTCAAGATGTAAAACTTGCGGTCGAAGGAAGTGTCCCTGTACATTTTTATGGAAGAGCAGGTGGAATTGTGTTTGAACCTATTGAAATCGTTAATGCAGTTAAAAAGAATTTAGGAGGACAATAGAATGACAGTAATCTTTAAAAAAACCAAAGGTTTAACAGATGCGCCATTTAGTTATTGTCCAGGTTGTACACATGGTATAATTCATCGCTTAGTTGCGGAGTGTTTAGAAGAATTAGAAATATTAGATCGTTCAATCGTAATTGCGTCGGTTGGATGTTCAGTAATGAGTTATGAATACTTCAATTGTGATGCGATTCAAGCAGCGCATGGACGTGCACCCGCAGTAGCGACAGGAGTTAAACGAGTTAGACCTGAATCAATCGTGTTTACCTATCAAGGTGATGGTGATTTAGCTTCCATCGGAACTGCAGAAATAGTACAAGCAGCGCATCGTGGTGAGAATATTACTGTGATTTTTGTGAACAATGCGATTTATGGTATGACAGGTGGGCAAATGGCTCCAACTACATTACCCAATCAAATTACTACAACTTCACCTTATGGAAGAGATTCACATTTAACTGGTGAACCAATTAAAATATCGGAAATGATGGCTACGATTCCAGGTACATATTATGTAGAGCGTGTTATGGCAGCTGATCCTGTAAGTGTTCGTAAGGCTAAAACAGCGATTAAAAAAGCATTTAAGAATCAAGTTGAAAATAAAGGTTTTAGTATGGTTGAAGTATTATCTTCCTGTAATATTGGTTGGGGATTGAGTCCAAATGATGCCTTAGAATACATTAAAAAAGATATGGCTTCATACTTTCCTTTAGGTGTTTATAAGGATAAAGGAGCGAACCAATGAAATCAGTGAAACTCGTATGTGCAGGATTTGGTGGACAAGGTGTATTATCGGTTGGTCAACTTGTCGCAATGATGGCGATGGAAAAGGGGTTTGCGGTTAGTTGGATGCCTTCCTATGGACCAGAAATGCGTGGTGGTACTGCAAATTGTCATGTTGTAATTGATGACAATGAAGTAAGTTCACCCATCATAGCGGATGGAATAACGCATTTACTCGCTATGAATCAACCAGCATTGGATAAATTCTTATCTAAATGCACAAGTGATGCGAAGATTGTACTTAATTCATCTTTAATAAAGGATTACCAAATTCCAGAATCAATGCAAGTAATCCCCATGGATTTTAATCAAATTGCACAAGATGTGGGAAACTTAAAAGTTCAAAATATGGCCGCATTAGGTGCTCTTACTAAAACAATTACTGAATTTAAATTTGAGGATGGACTAAATATCATTGAGACTAAATTCGGATTGAAAGATAAAGCGATTACTGAATTGAATCAAAAAGCATATACCATTGGATATGAAAAATAGTTCACTATGTGAGCTATTTTTTTATATTATAGTATTCATCCCCAACTTTTAAGAGTTGAATAAATAGATTTAAATAATTCTCTAGAACCCATTTTAGATTCTCATCATCGCCTAATTCTTGAGCTTTCTCAAAGGATTGAGATATTCCCGCAAATAAAGAATTCGCAAGCATATCACAGAGTAAGATACTTTTTTGATCATCAACTCCAACATTTGGAAACCAACGTTTAATAATATGTGAAATTAGTTTATTGATCCATTCTATTATTTGATTATTAATTTTCGAATATCTAAATAGGATGAGTAATTCTTTTTTGCGTTTTAAGAATATTTTTACAAGATCTTTACTCATTAGTTTAATCTGTGAATGAAAGTATTCATTACGATTCGCTAACAAGTAGGCATCAACTTCAATCGGAAATTCTATTAAAGGAATAATCGTTTGATTCAATGCATATACAGTATCTGAAACAAGTGCACTGAATAAATCTTCTTTATCTTTGTAGTAGTGATATAAGTTACCAACAGTCATATTCGCATTTTGTGCAATCTTACGCATAGACGCATCATTAAACCCATGTAGAAAAAATTCATCAAGTGCAGATTTTAAGATTAATTCACGATATTCTTGTTTAAGTACTTGTGCCATACTATTAGTATACATACGTTCATCTTTTAACACAAGCAAACTATCTTGTTATATTGATGTGTAAAGGCTATGCTTAAGATATAAAGATTTTCCTGGGTATATTACTTGTTAAATTTTATAAGCAATTTATAATTAATACAAAAAGAGGGTAAAACCATGGAACACTTAATAATCTTAACTATATTATGGTTGTATTTTACTATTTGGTATATAGGCACTAGCATGGTTAAAAACTCATCATTGATCGATATAGCATGGGGATTAGGCTTTGTGATTGTAGCGATTGTGACACAGTTATTGTATGGAGATACATCGACATTAATCTTTGTAGTATTGGTTGGATTATGGGGTTTACGTTTGGCTTATCATATATTTTTACGTAATTGGGGTAAACCAGAAGACTTTAGGTATACCAATTTTCGAAATGAATGGGGTAAATCATATGCGATTAGATCATACTTTCAATTATTCTTATTACAAGGTTTACTAACGTATGTGATAAGTTTAGCTTTCTTTATGGCTCAACAAAACACTTTAGTATCTTATCCATTCGTAATTACTGGTGTAATAATTTATATCATTGGATATTTATTTGAAAGTATTGGGGATGCACAATTAAAACGACATATTGAAACGAGTAAAACAAAATCAATTAT
>DASSDQ010000029.1:0-5464 GCA_035697025.1 Erysipelotrichaceae bacterium
TGGTGATTCTCAAAATGATATGGAAATGTTAAAAGGATCGACACTTTCCGTTGCGATGGGAAATGCAGACCCTAAGTTGAAAGATATTGCGATGATAATAACAGATGATGTCGATAAGGATGGAATATTCAACGCACTTAATAAACTTGGATATATTAAAAAGTAAGCAAAATTTGCTTACTTTTTTAATAATGTTTCGAGTAATACGGTAGCGGTTTGGGTTAAGTGATCTTCTGCAGATTGTTTTACACCTAATCCAGTATAAACTTCCCCAACAATTACATTGGATTTATCGAGTTGTTCAAAGTAGAAATCGATGAGTGGATCACAATTCTCTTGATCTTGCATCGGTCCAAATGGGTTAGCGAAATATGTCGTCGATAATCCAACTTCATGTGTTGTCGCAAGTGCCATACGTTTACCTTCAACAAACACAGATTTCAATTCATTCGCGTGTTCAACTGTTTTTAGACCAATTTCATTCACATAGTTATTCGCATAGAAGAAGTAATGAACAGGATGATTTTCAACAATCATTGAATATGGGCTGACAGGAATTACAACACGTGCATTGACACTTTCAGGATTCATGAAGATGGAACGATCCATGGTTTTATAAGGTGAACCTTTATCAAGGTCATCTAAACGAATAAATGCACCAATTTCAGTTCCTTGTGCGACTAATTTACCATTCTCAATATGGAATGAACCCATATCATCAAATATTACATCCATCGAAATTAATTCTGGATGATTCAATAACTGCATTGCTTCAATTGTTTCAGATTTACCAGCACCAGAATCTCCCATAAACACGACTCCAATAGGTGCTTTACCTTTGAAGTGAATATTTATCATTGATCCATGGATTGGTAACCATTTCTTCTTAATCATAATCGCATTATGCATGGTTAATACCATTTTCTTCATATAACCATAGTATTCAATCTTGGTCATATATGGAACTTTCGCAACCCATAAATCACTTGTTGCGTCATATGCATAAGTTGATTCTTCTGTTTTATCATTTAATCCAAATAAGATAATACCATCTGGTTTACGATTAACAATTTCTGATGGACTCGCTAATTCGAATAAGTTCGCATTGGTAATACCAGAGAAACTAAAATCAAAATGAACGTAGATAAATATCAATAATTCTCCAACTTTCGCAGGATAACAGAACCATTCATGGCGATTCAATTTTAATTGATCAAATGGATTAACATTGTTGTAAATGAATGATCCATAGCGCTTCGTACCTTCTGGATGTAAAAGTAAAGGAGTTCTAAGTAAGATTGAATCCACAAAAGGAATACCTTTTAATGTTTCATAGCCATCTGCCATTTCCCACTTAACATCACGCAATACCATTGATGCATTTGTACCAGCTTGTAGTTGACGATACACTTTATTCTTATACCCTTGAATCTTTTCTTGAAATGCACGGTATGTTGAAATAATTAAACTATTGAATCGTGTATCCGCATCAATGAAGTTTGAGACTTGACCACTTGAATTCGATGATAGTTTAATTGTCGAAACACGTTGTAAATTACGCCAGTAGTTATAAAAATCTTCTACAAGTCGACCCACTCGATAAATATCTCTTTGTTCATTTTGCGTGAACTCATTGAGGTCTAATACAAGTAATAGTTTTAAGAAACGAACCATTTTCGGGATGAAATTATCGATTGATGTACCTTCAACTAACCAATCGAAATTTGTTTGATCACGTTTCTGAAGGTCAAGAAGATAATGTTTAGCGATAACTTTAAACGCATCAGAACTTAAAAATTCTTCAGATGTAGTTGGGAAGAAGGTTGAAAAGTTTAATACTGCGGTTTGTTTATTTATATAGATTGCGTCTTTCATAGTGTTTTCCGTTCAATTTTTACCTATTATATCAAATACTTGAAAAGTTTCAATACGATTACTGAAAATTTTCAAACCTAATTACGACTATTACCAGTATATCGAGTATTCTAAAAATCAATGTCTTTAAATCGTAAAATATAGTTCAAAATTCACGAACTTAGTTATTTATTGATAAACTCTAGAATGTATTCTACGGTCTGGACTTGTTGTTCGGTGCGAGATATGGTCGCTACTCCATCACCTGCTTGTTCACCGTAATCTCCAAAATATGCATGATTTCCACCCATTATAGGCGTAGAATCAAATGGTTCTAATTTCTCTAAATCCAATACTTTATCATTACTTCCATACAAAGTTAAAACATTTTCTTCACTTTTATTTAAAGGGTAAGCAGCTAATAAAATTAAACCATCAAAAGAATCAGCGTTTTCTTCTAGATAGCTTGAAGCCATTGCGCCTCCAAGTGAATGTCCAGAAATATACCAATGATCGATTTCTGGATATTGATTAATAATCGTATCTGCCGCATTGATTTTTAAAACTGCTAAATTAAATGGCATTTTCACGATAAATACATTTATATCATTTTGTTTTAGTAAATTAAACAAAACTAGATATGCACTCGGTTCAACTTTTGCGCCAGGATAAAAGATTAGTCCGATATTCGATTCTGCTTTTAATTCGATATAATCCTTTTGATCAATTACATCAATTTCGTTTAAAACAGCTAATGCGTTCGAATCTGCTCTATAGAAATCATTCACATACCAAAAGAATCCAGCTGTTAACCCTAAAACAAGCCCAATCAATACTTTCCAATAATATTTCTTAAATGTTAAAAACCATGATTTTTTCATATTATTCTTCGAATTTTAACATATGACTAAGTTTATTTTGTTTAGTCTTTAAGTAATGTTCATTCTTTTCATTATGATTCAATTGAATCGGTACACGTTCGGTTATTTCGATTCCATATCCTGATAACCCAACTAATTTACGTGGATTATTGGTCATTAAACGCAATTTGAATACATTTAAATCCGCAAGTATTTCTGCCCCAATTCCATAATCACGTAAATCCGCCCCAAATCCAAGTGCTAAATTAGCTTCAACTGTATCTAATCCTTGGTCTTGAAGATTATACGCACGAATCTTATTAATTAATCCGATTCCTCTTCCTTCTTGACGCATGTATAGTAAAATTCCACGGCCTTCTTTTTCAATCATCTTCATAGCCGCATCAAATTGTTGACCACAATCACAACGTAAAGATCCGAATGCATCTCCTGTTAAACATTCACTATGAACACGAATTAAAACAGGTTTGCCATCTGAGATATCCCCTTTTACAAGTGCTACATGATGTTCCTTTGTTAGGATATTTTCATATCCTACAATCGTAAACTCACCATAACGAGTTGGCATTTTTGCGGATGAAGCGCGTTTAACCATCGACTCGGTTTGTCTACGATACGCAATTAAATCTTCTACTGTCACAAAACACATATCACAGTCTTCTACAACCGTACATAAAGCATCTTTATCTAAACGTATCCCCTTTTCATCCGCGATTTCGCTGACAAGTCCAATTGGTTTTAGTTTAGCAAGTCTAGCTAAATCTACCGCAGCTTCAATATGACCAGCTCGCTTTAATACACCACCGTAACTCGCTTGTGTAATGAACACCGTGCCTGGTTGTTTAAAATCTAATAAACTTAGATTTGGATTAACAAGTGCTTCAATTGTTTTAATTTCAGACTCAATACTTGCAGTCTCAAGATTTCCCTTGAAATCAACAGATACCGTATTTACAACTTGATAACTATTATCTTCATAACTTGCTTGGAATCCTAAATCTATTAAACGTGATGCTTCAAGTGCTACATGGATTGTTTTATGTCCATATTTCTTAAGTAATGCATACGTTTCTGGCGTAACTTTTTCAGCAGCCATCACAAAATGCGCTTTACTATCTACACTTGTATCATCTAATACTACAATAATCTTCCCTTTTGAAATCGCTTCAATTGCTTCTTTTATACTAGTCGTTTTCATCTTTTTTCCCTCGTTTTATGGTGTATTCTATAACACAATCGTCATCAAACCATTTTATTGATGGTTTTTCTAATTGAATCGCATCTTTTAAATGTTCTATTCCATCCCCTGACACAAAGCTTTTTGCCTGTTGGCCACCAATTATGATTGGTGCAATCGCAACCGCTATTTTGTCGACAATCTTTTCCTTTAACATAGACGCAATAACTTCGCCTCCACCTTCCACAAAGATTGATTTTATATTTAGTTTCTCGCATTGATGGATCCAATCCTGTAAATCGATTCGACCATCCTTTGATTTCAGTTTAATCAGTTTTATGCCACGATACAATAGTTCTTTTTCAACTGATACAGGAATAGCATCTGTACTAAACACGATTGTCTTATCTTTAAACGCATCGTTGAGTACATTTGTATCGAGTGGTATTCGTCCTTTACTATCAAGTATTAAACGAAAGTGACAACTTTCAGTCCCATCTTTGCGAATCGTAAGTTTAGGATTATCTAATATAACAGTTTGAACTCCAACACATATTGCGTCATATTCAGATCTTAACTGATGGACATACGCACGTGATTTTTCATTAGAGATCCATTGGCTTTCACCTGTTTTTGTGGCGATTTTACCATCTAAACTCATAGCGGCTTTAATAAATACAGTTGGTTTCATTTTCTCACCTAATAAAAACCCTGATATCTCACAGGGTTCGATAAAAGACTTCTTTCATCCAGACTATACTGTCGCCATCTGAGTTTCACAGATTCATGCACTAAATGCCCGTGGGGTATACCACCGGTCGGGAATTGAACCCTGCCCTGAAGTTGGTTTTTGATTAATCAAAGTTTAGTCTTTGTGGTTAAAATAATCAAATATTATGCCTCTTCTGGGTAATAATTGTATTTTTCTTTCAAATTATAATGTGTATGTAATAACTCATGCGCCAATGGACCACCCGCATTTCCTAAGAAATTCATATAAAGTGATTTTATCAATGTATTATCATGTGATCGACGTAATGGATTAAATCGATCTTCTGTATAGAGTGCTTGTGCTCTTAGTTTCATTAAATCATCTTTACTAATATGGGTATGACCCTTATCAATAATCGATTGACCACCACCATTAATACATCCACCAGGACATGCCATAATTTCGATAAATGTGTAAGGTGAAGTATGATTCTTGATGGCTTCACATACTTGTTTAGCCTCTTTCATACTATACACTACCGCCACTTTTACCTTTGTTCCGTTTAAATCGAGTTCAGCTTCACGGATCGTCTTAAAGCCTCTCAACGTTTCAAATTCTAGTTTCTCAAGTGTTTTACCTGTTACAATTTCACTCACCGTTCTAAGTGCAGCTTCCATGACGCCACCACTAACACCAAAAATGACTCCAGCCCCACTTGATTCACCAAACATATCTTGATCAAATGGTTCATCTTCTAATCGTGCAAAATCAATTCCATACAATTTAATTAATCGTGCACATTCGCGAGTTGTGAGTACATAATCGACATCTTTTCCATAT
>DASSDQ010000030.1:0-15351 GCA_035697025.1 Erysipelotrichaceae bacterium
TGTAATGAAACAAATTAAACATGTTTATATCATGGGTGGTGCTCAATTAGGTTATTCAGGTGAAACAGAAGTTGCGGAATTTAACATACTTGCGGATCCAGAAGCCGCACATATTGTATTTAGATCAGGTTTAAATATGACTATGGTACCACTTGAAGTTTGTTTAAATGGGGATGGAAGAGTAGGCGCAGAAACTGTATTATCACATGATGATGTTAATCAATTACTTGAAATTAATACGAAAAAGGCGAAATTCTGTGTCGATTGTTCCAAAAGTTTAGTTGAGTATCATAAACAATTAATGGGTGATTTCGGATTAGAACTACCTGATCCAACAACTGTCGCTGTTGCGCTAAAGCCAGAACTTGTATTACATCGATATAGAGCGCAAGTAGATGTGGATTTATCCAATTCATTATCTTATGGTCAAACGGTAGTAAACACTAAAGGTGGTACAGTTTTAGAACATCAAGTGTACCTAGCTAATATGGATATTATTACCGCAATTGATGGTAAAGGGTTTAAAGAATATTTAATGGAGTGTGTAAAATAATGGAAAAAAGAAACTTTATAATTGATACTGATACAGCGTCTGATGATGCGGTCGCTATCGTAATGGCACTCAGAAGTGAATCAATCCATATTGAGGCAATTACCTGTACGGCAGGTAATTTATCACTCTCTAAAACAACCCGCAACGCAAGATTATCCGTTGAATTTGCGAATACCTATGTACCACATATCTATGCAGGGGCAGATCGTCCTTTAGTACGAGATTTAGTTGTAGGTGAAAATGTACATGGTAAAGATGGATTAGGTGATATGAATTATCTAGAACCGATGGTATCACTTGAAACAGGTCATGCGGTAGATATCATTCTTGATTACGCAAGAAATTTCAGAGATATAGGTTTAATCACATTAGGACCACTCACGAATGTCGCAATGGCAATCTTACAAGATCCAAAAGCGATGTCAAACATCAAAGAAATAATAGCGATGGGTGGCCAGTATAAAATGACGAATGGTTGTACAGCGAATGCTGAGTTCAATATCTGGGTAGATGGAGAAGCTGCGAAGATTGTTCTTGAAAGCGGTATTCCTTTAACATTAGTCCCTTTAGACATGTGTTACGGAGAAGCAGAAATTAATGAAGAAGATCGTTTATATTTAAAATCACTTAAAACCAATCGAGGTCATTTCTTTGTAGATTGTAATCGAAGACTACTTGAATATAATCTTAGAAGCTACAATAAAAATATAATTTCGATGCCAGATCCAACCGCTATGGCAATTGCGATAGATCCAAGCATTATTCTTGAATCTAAAGATTTATATACTAGAATTGAACTATATAGTACATTAAGTTATGGGCAGTTAATCTACGATTATATGAACATACATAAACAAAAACCAAATGTAAAACTTGTCACAAAAATTGATGTAAAGAAATTTAAAGAACTTGTGTTTAAATCAGCACAATAGGAGGCAAAATGATAACACCATTCCTAAACTTCCATGGTAAATGTGAAGAAGCAGTTCGTTATTATCAAACTGTATTCGGATTTGAGGACCCTAAATTCCTGAAATTTGGAATGGCTCCTCTGCGTGGCTTTGATGTGTATAAGGACTATGATGATAAAGTTATGTTCACTTTCTTTGTGGTTGCGAATACTCAAGTTATGGCATGTGATTATTATCCTGGATTAGAATCAACTCCTGGGCAATCTGTTAGTTTGAATATTATTCATGAAAGTGAAGAAGATATTCGAAAGTGGTTTGAATTATTATCAATGGATGGGAAAAGAGGGATGGAACTACAAGAAACAGCTTGGGCACCACTCTATGCATCTTGTATTGATAAATATGGAATTGTTTGGCAGTTTAGTTGGAATAAATGAAAAAACGACGAAAGTCGTTTTTATGCGAATAAATGTGTAAATAATATTCTAAGTCCCATAACTACAAGAACCAATCCACCAAATATTTCAGCTTTATGATCTAACCATAATGCGCTTTTCTTACCAATCAATACACCAAGACTTGATAATACAAAGGTTATAAGTCCAATTATGAGGGATGTCTTAATAATCGATTGATCATGAAACGAGAAACTAACGCCAACCGCAAGCGCATCAATACTTGTCGCGATTGATATATATAATAATGTTTTTAATGATAATTTTGGTTCTATTTCGCAATTAATCGCATCTGATTTTAAACCATCTAAGATCATTTTTACCCCTATAATCGATAGCAGGATAAATGAGATCCAATGATCATAATCGACAATATATTGATTAAAACCACGACCTAGACTAAATCCTAACCAAATCATAAATCCTTGAAAGAAACCAAACGATAAGCCAATTATCAATGAGATTCGAGTTCTTGAATCCTTAGTGCATAAACCTTTTACTAAAGCAACGGTAAAGGCATCCATAGAAACACCAATTCCAACGAGTAAGATACTTGATAATTCCATAGAGACCTCTTTAAGTGTATTGTCATTCTTTCCAACAAATCAATATATAACATGATAGTAAAGCCACTTAATTTTAATTAATCCAAAAGTTACTGTCAAGCATGAAAGGGAAATACTAGCTTAATAATGGGATTAACTCTATAATAAAATTAATATAAATGGGAGGATTTTATGAGTCAGTCCGTAGAATTAATCATTGGTCAAGGTAAGGATAAAATAATATTACATTCAAAAATGGCGAATCGTCATGGTTTGATTGCAGGTGCTACAGGAACGGGTAAAACAATTTCACTAAAAGTTCTTGCGGAACAATTTAGTGAACAAGGCATTCCTGTATTTCTTGCGGATGTAAAAGGTGATTTAGCTTCGCTTGCGGAGAAAGGTGTTGAAAATCCAAAATTATTGGAAAGAATCAATAATCTAGGATTATCACCATTTGAATTTAAAGACTATCCTGTTCGTTTATGGGATGTATTTGGTGAGTTAGGTCATCCACTACGTACAACAGTGTCTGAAATGGGACCATTACTACTAACACGTATTTTGGAATTAAATGATACTCAAGCTGGTGTTTTAAATATTGTGTTTAGAGTTGCGGATGAACAAGGATTATTACTTATCGATTTAAAAGATTTACGCGCAATGATTCAACACGTCGGAGATCATGCGGACGAATATACAACCCAATATGGAAATGTGTCTAAAACATCCATTGGCGCAATTCAAAGATCATTATTAACACTTGAAGATCAAGGCGGAAATAACTTCTTTGCGGAACCAGCTTTTGAAATACTCGATTTAATGAAAGTTGATTCGTATGGAAGAGGTACAATAAATGTCTTAGCATCTGAGAAACTAATGATGTCACCGACACTTTATTCAACGTTCTTATTGTGGTTATTATCCGAATTGTTTGAAGAACTTCCAGAAGTTGGGGATATTGATAAACCTAAACTTGTATTCTTCTTTGATGAAGCACATTTATTATTCTCGGATGCGCCAAAAGCATTATTGGATAAAATAGAATTAGTTGTTCGATTAATTCGTTCTAAAGGTGTTGGCGTATATTTCGTAACTCAAAATCCAATTGATATCCCTGATAAAGTATTAGGCCAATTAGGTAATCGTATTCAACATGCGATACGTGCTTTTACTCCGAAGGAACAAAAGGCAATTACGGCAATGGCTGAAACATTCAGACAAAATCCAGAAATTGATATTCCTACTGTTATAACAGAACTAAAAACAGGTGAAGCACTTGTGTCAATGTTGGATTTAGAAGGTAGACCTGAAATCGTTCAACGTGCAATGATTTACCCCCCACATAGTTTAATTGGTACACTTACTCCATTAAGACGTA
This sequence comes from Erysipelotrichaceae bacterium, assembly GCA_035697025.1. Taxonomy (GTDB): domain Bacteria; phylum Bacillota_I; class Bacilli_A; order Erysipelotrichales; family Erysipelotrichaceae; genus UBA2212. Next base: position 3,846 of record DASSDQ010000030.1, read on the forward strand.
CGGATTTAATTGAGAATTCACCATTCCATTATAAGTACCATCAAATTATTGATAAAGAATCCGCATTTGAAATGTTAAAGAATAAAATAGAAACGCAAACAATTGCACATCAGACTAATATAGAGTCTAAACAACTCGAAAAGGAAAGAAGACAAGCTGAAATTGATGAATTAAAACTTCAAAGAGAAAGAGCTAAGACAGAAAGAGAAATTGCGAAGGCAAAAGAAAAGAGTGCTAATCAAGTCCAAAGAATGGCTAAATCATTCTTAGGTACAATGAGTAGCTCAATCGGACGTGAAATAGCTCGTGGTGTGTTTGGTTCTTTGTTAAAACGATAAAAAATAAAGGAAATGAATTCCGCATAACTTGATAATACTTACAGCTTTTGGTATAATCACAACGTTAAAGGGAGTAGATGCCCACTGGGAGATTCGTTCCGTCAATACGATGTTAAAACATCCGGACCTATCATAACTTTCAAGACTTTAGCGGTAAAAGGCTAAGGTCTTTTATTTTGTAAAGGAGCAAAATGGAATCAGAAAAGAAATGGTATCAAAAGAGTTTAGAATCAATCACAAGTGAATATGATCAAAATGGTTTAACAGATGAACAAGTTGTTGCGAACCGTGAAAAGTACGGTTTGAATAAGTTAGACGAAGGTAAAAAAGTTAGTCTTTGGATGTTATTTCTAAATCAATTTAATAATTCGATGATAATTATTTTGATTATCGCATCCGTAATTTCCTTCTTTTTAGATGAGAAAGCAGATGCGATGATAATTCTCGCAATCGTGTTGCTAAATGCAATATTAGGTGTTTTACAAGAAGATAAAGCAGAAAAAGCACTAGCTGCACTTAAAGAAATGGCTGCACCAATGACCAAAGTTAAACGTAATGGTCAAGAATTGGTTATTGATTCAAAAGATGTAGTCATGTTTGATGTCGTAATACTGGATGCAGGTGATCAAGTATCCGCTGATTTGCGTTTAATTAAATCATCGAGTTGTCAGATTCAAGAGTCATCATTAACTGGTGAATCTGTACCGGTCGATAAAGACGCTTTACTTGAGATAACTGAAGAAGTATCGCTCGGTGATCGTAGGAACATGGCATATGCTTCTTCAAGCGTAACGTATGGACGTGCGACGGGACTTGTTGTTGGAGTGGGTATGAATACAGAAGTGGGTAAAATCGCTAACCTTTTAACAAGCAATAAAAAAGAAAGTACGCCACTTGAACAAAAATTAGATCAATTAGGTAAAATTCTAGGGATTGGGGCTTTAATCTCAGTCGTAATAATATTTGGGATAGGGGTAATGAATGGTAAACCATTACTCGAATTATTTATGAGCTCAGTTTCTTTAGCTGTAGCGGTTATACCAGAAAGTTTACCAGCTGTTGCGACAATTGTCATGGCTATGGGTGTACAGCGTTTAGCGAAACGTAATGCGATTATACGTAACCTATCGAGTGTAGAAACATTGGGTGGCGCAACAGTTATATGTTCCGATAAAACAGGTACTTTAACTCAGAATAAGATGACTGTAACAGATTATTGGTTATTAAATGATGATAATCGTGAAGATTTATTAAAGGCTGCGAGTCTATGTAATGATGCTCGATTAATTGATGGTAAATGGGTTGGAGATCCAACCGAAACCGCATTGACTGAATGGGCAGTAAAACTTGGACTAGATTTTGATCATACATCGAAAAACTATCCTCGTGTAGCAGAAGTTCCATTTGAATCAAATCGTAAACGTATGTCTACCGTGCATTCACATCATGGTCATTTTACCGTATTTGTGAAGGGTGGAGTAGATGAAGTTCTATCGCAAGTTACACATATCTTAGAAGGAAAAACAATTCGTGAAATAACGGATAATGATATTAGTCAAATCCAAGATAAAAACCACCAAATGGGGACGCAAGCATTACGTGTACTTGCATATGCGAAACGTCGATTAACTGAGAATATTAAAGATGGAGATTTAAGTGTAGAGTCACATTTATGCTTTGTAGGACTTACAGGTATGATTGATCCTCCACGTGAAGAAGTAAAATTAGCCATCGCTGAATGTAGAAGTGCTGGTATTCGACCAATCATGATTACAGGTGACCATAAAACAACAGCTGAAGCTATTGGTCTTCAAATTGGATTAATGTTGCCAGGGGATAAGGTTGTGACTGGTAATGAGTTAGATACGATGAGTGATGATGATCTTTTCAATGATGTTAAGAGCATTGCAGTATATGCACGTGTTTCACCAGAACACAAAATGCGAATTATTGACGCATGGAAAAAACATGGTGAAGTCGTCGCAATGACAGGTGATGGGGTAAATGATGCACCAGCACTTAAAAAATCTGATATTGGGGCTGCAATGGGGGTTGTAGGGACTGAAGTTGCGAAAGGCGCTGCAGATATGGTATTAGCAGATGATAATTTTGCGACAGTAGTACATGCGGTTGAAGAAGGTCGTCGTATTCGTGATAATATCACCAAAGCTATTTCTTATTTATTATCGTGTAATGTGGGTGAGTTATTCACTTTACTTGTCGCTAGTTTAATGAATTGGGCTACGCCATTATTACCTATCCATATTTTATGGATTAATCTTGTTACGGATAGTCTACCTGCATTAGCCCTTGGTGTTGATCCAGCTGAAGAAGGTATTATGAAACGATTACCAAATCGTGATAAAGGATTACTAAATGGTGCGATGATTTATCGAATTACATACCAAGGTATATTAATTGGTGTGCTTACATTAATCGCATTCTTATATGGTTATGGTTCATTAGGTAAAGAAGGTAGTATTGCCCAAGGTCAAACAATGGCATTTATTGTGTTGGCGTTTAGTCAATTAGTTCATTCTTATAACATTCATTCATTTAAAATATCTGTATTTAAATCATTCTTTAAGAATATTTGGTTAATTCTTGCGACATTTGTGAATGCTTTAATGATGTTAGCTGTATTATTTATTCCTCCTGTACGTGATTTATTCAAGTTAGTGACTCTTGATTTACATCATTGGGAGGTTGTAATTCTATTAATGTTTATTCCATTAGTCGTCGTAGAGTTTATGAAGTTATTCAAACTTAACGGGAAATAAAACAAAAAAATAGAACAATTCAATTCGAATCGTTCTATTTTTTTATTCTTCTATTACTTCTTCAACAGTATTTATTAATTTAAACTTTTCCTTAACAAGCTTTAAACTACTTGTATCAATTACAGAATAATATAATTCTTTCCCAAAACTTGGTGTGTAAATCATCGCATCATGTGTTTCAATTTCTAATCGTTCTGGTAGTAATGAATTAATCCCGTATTTACCAAGCAACAAACTCGCATCATTATAATAAGTCACAAGACTACCAGCGCTAAGATTCGTTAATACTGATTTCTGTACAGTGTTTAGAAATCCACTAATTCTAAACCAAGAACTCGGTTTAGCCAGTTGTTTTAACATCGCTAATATGAATTGTTCCTGATGATTACTACGACCGTATACGCCATCCACAAGTGTTTTACGATGTCTCAAATAGGCGAGTGCTTCTCTTCCATTTAGTTTTTGTTTACCAGGTTGAATCACTATCATATTTTCAAAACTTCTATTTTCATCTTGTTCTTCAATCAATTGATCAACTTCAATGGTAACGCCACCAATACTATTTACAACATCAATTAATCCTTCAAAGTCAATTAACATGTATTTATCAATTGGTATACCTAAGAAGTTTGTAAGAGATTTAGTTAGACATTCTGCACCATACCAACCAGTATGTGTAATTTTATCTTTTTTATTTGTACATGCGTTGGTGATATATGAATCACGTGGAATACTTATTAAAGCGGATTCTTGTGTTTTGAAATTATAGGATACGACAATAATAACATCGTAATTAAATCCAGAAGTAGAATTACCTTCAATCGGATTATCTCCCCCAATGAGTACTAAATTTAATATATCTTGATGTTCATCGAATAAATTAGATTTCTCTTTTTTAATAACTTTATATTGAGTAAACATTAAACTAGTATCAATATCAAATCCTTCGATATCGCTAAATGTCTTTTCGTACCCACCCGGTAATACAATAAGATCAACTTTTTTATTTAATAACGCTTTTATAGAATCAATATACGATCCATATTCGACAAATTTTACATCAATCTCAGCTTCTTCAATAATCAATTTAGGATAAATATTCGATACTTTTGAACTCTCATCTTTTAGTATTCCAATCTTCATATTATTTAATTCATCGACAGTTTTAAATTTAGTATCTGATAATCCAACAAAATGAATCTCAAATACTTCTGTCTTAGTGCTAATACTACGAATAAATCCCGAGAATAAAGAATTCGGGACCATTATTAATAGAATTACGATTATCTTCACAATCGATTGTATTTTAGGAAAGGATGGTTTATTTGTACGAAAAAGATAGAAGTACGCAAATCCATCAATAGATAGAATTAGTATAAAAATTATCCAACGGATTGATCCTGGTATAATTGGCGCAAGAAATATTACAAGCGCTAAGGTAATACTGAGTAAATAACTAATGTTTTTCCAATTTAATCGTTTCATTTTAAGCTCCAATAAACAAGTAAATAAGATATCATTATTATGTTTAAATGTCCACTTAAAATAGACAAAGTTAAGAAAATTTGATAATTTAATGGTAAATAATCATATATCGAAATAGTAGAATGTGAAACTTTTGACACAATATCAGAAATATACCCTAGGTGGGTTTACGATATAGTATGCATCTGTTATAATCTCAAAGAATAAAATAAGCGACGGTTTTTATAATAATGCCAAAGATCTTATAATTTAAATAGAAAAGGTGCCCATGCGATTAAAAAAGAAATATAAAATCATACTATATGTATCCGCAACTTTACTTTTAGGTTGGGTACTGACTGTATCAGGAATTTCAGCGTTCAAATACCTAAAAATGGTAGATGCATATAATTTTGTAGTAGATGGGGAAGTACTTTATACAGTACCTGCAGATCAACAAGAAGAATTAGAATTACTAATTAAAAAATATAAATTAAATTTCTTATCCATAGCGAACATCTCGCCATCAGCGAAAATACTTGATGTGGATTTTAGACAAGATATACAAGTAGTCCCAACTAAAGTTGAAGTTGAAGAACTTGATACAGTAGAAGATGTTGCGTTAGAGTTCGCTAAGAATGAAACTGAAGCTGTATATTATACGGTTGTTAGCGGAGATAATCTTTGGGATATTGGAATCGCGAATGATATTAACTTAGCTAAGATAGTGGAGTATAATCCTGATTTAGATATTGAAAAGTATATTCAACCGGGTGATCAATTTTTATTCCAACCTGCGAACCCATTATATGATGTCGAAGTTCACTTACAAAATACAACGCGTGAACCGGTACCATTTGAAACAATTAAGATTCAAGATGCGACGCTATTAACGTCTCAACGTATCATTCTAAAAGAGGGTGTTGCGGGTGAAAAGAGTGTTACGTATGATATTAAGATGGAAAATGGTTATGCAGTTAGTATCGAACCAATTCAAGAAACAGTATTAGTTCAACCAATAAGTGCTGAAGTTAAAGTTGGCACAAAACGTACACTATCGTATGGTGGTGGTAGTAATTATGGTGTCACAACAGGTCGATTATCAAGTGGTTATGGTTATCGTACACATCCTATATCAGGTGTAAGAACATTCCATAATGGTATTGATATCGCAGCGTCGACAGGAACTGGTGTATATGTTTATGCCTCTGGAACAGTTATCGCAGTAAGCCAAGATAATACATTAGGTAAGTATATTGCGGTTGATCATGGTAATGGTTTAGTTACTCGATATTTACACTTATCAAAATTCAATGTCTCTAAAGGCGATAAAGTCTCAACAGGCGATCGAATTGGATCAGTAGGAAATACAGGATATAGTACGGGATCGCATTTACATTTCGAAGTATTGAAAAATGGTTCGTATCAAGATCCATGGAACTACATTTAAAAGAGAGATTCACTCTCTTTTTTTGTATAATAGAGTGTATAAATTCTATTTGTAATAATCAAAAGAATTAGAATAGAGGTTAAAATGGAAATCTTTGATGCCTATGATGAACATGGGAATGATTTAGGCTTTGAACTCATAAGAGGTGATTCAATTCCGACAGGTGTTTATCACAAAATAGTTCAAATCTATACATTAGATGAAATGAATCGAATACTTATCACAAAACGTCATCCTCTAAAACACTTTGGTTATTATTGGGAAATAACCGCTGGTAGTGTAATAAAAGGGGAGGATGAGTTAAATGCAGCAGTTCGTGAATTGTTTGAAGAGACTGGGATTCAAGTTGAAGCACAGAGTCTACAATTAGTTCAACGTTATTTAGGCCAAAATTCTATTTGGTATACCTATATTCATAAAGTTAATATGAGTGATCAAAAAATCCAATTGGCTGAGAATGAAACAATTGATTATCGTTTTATCACGATTGATGAGTTTAATCATATGGTTCAAACCAAACAATTTCCAAGACCTTCTTTAGAATATTTTAAGTTATACAAAGATCGTTTTAATGATATGTATCTTCAATATTCAACTAAGTAATTAATCACTATGAATGATTATTGACCTCATTATTGGTATAATCATGACCATTAGGAGAATCAATGATTAAATTACTATTTCTATTAACAGGTTCTTTAAGTTTTGGTTTAGCCATTGCAGGTGTATTTTTACCTGTATTACCGACTACGCCGTTTGTCTTACTTTCAATTTATTTATTTAGTAAAGGACATCCTGAAAAGGTAAATGAAGTACTTAATCATCCTAGTCTTAAACCTTATATTAAGGATTATCTATCGAAGGATGGTATACCAAAGAATGCTAAAATCAAAGCAATTCTTATACTTTGGATAAGTATCCTTATCAGTATCATCTTCTTTATTCCATCGTTAATAATTAGATTAGTATGCTTAACAAGCGCAACACTTGTGACAATTTATATCATTACGCGTAAAACAAAGAAATGAACCAATTGGTTCATTTCTCATTTAAATACTCATTTTTTAAATTAACATATTCTTCCGCATTCCATTGAATATGCTCAATTTCAGATTCCTTTAACGCTCGTTTACTTGATGCCGGTAAGCCGACCACTAAATTTCCAGATTCAATAACAGTTCGCGGAGATACTAGTGCACCAGCAGCGATTAGATTGTTTGAGTGAATAATCGCATTATCAAGGACAGTTGATGTACTCCCGATAAGCACATTATTATGAATGGTTGCGCCATGAACATGAGCTAAATGTCCAATTGTGACATTTTCTCCGATGGTTACTTTAGTATCGGGATCCACATGGATAACAGCTCCATCTTGAACATTTGATCCTTTACCAATCACAATCGTATTCACATCACCTCGTATAACAGCTGATGGCCATATGGATACATCATCTCCAAGTGTCACATCACCAATTACTGTTGCGGTTTCTGCTATATATACATTCTTACCTAATTTAGGTGTTTTATTTCGAAATGTTACAATCATATACTTCCTCACTTTATTATCTATTCTATCATATTTGATTTAATAATTATTATTAATAAAATTAATGTATTTATTAAATATATTAATTTAATATTGACATAAATTAATAATAATATAATATATATCTATATATGAACAAGAAACTATACAATAAAGACTATTTATTACTCTTACAAGGAAGCGCATTTTCTGTTTTCGGCGATATTTTATATAGTATCGCAATTTCTGTCTGGGTATATGAGAAAACACACTCAACATCACTAATGGGCATTATGGCATCGATTAGTTTATTCGTAACAATGTTTGGATCGCCAATTGCTGGAGCATTTGTGGATCGTGGTAATCGTAAATGGATTATTATCATGACCGACTTTATTCGCGCAATCTTAATGTTTGGCGTTGCTTATTTATCATTCCAAGAAAACCTAAGTGTATTTATCGTGTTGTTCGCGGCTGTAGTAGCTGCGTTTTGTCATCTATTTTTCGTTCCTGCATCAATGACTGTGATGGTTGATTTAATTCCTGAAGATAAAATTATGAAGGGACAATCACTTCATCAAGGAATTGTTAGTTTATTAAACTTTGCGGGTAAAGCATTAAGTGGTGTTTTAATCATCGTGTTTGGGGTATCTTGGATGATATTAATCAATGCGATTTCATTCTTATTATCTGCTTTCTCTGAATTATTCATCAATGTCCCAAGTACCATTAAGTCTCAAGATGTATTTACATTTAAGAAGGTCTTTATTGATTTGAAGAATGGAGCGCTTGAAACATTCAATGATAAGATGTTAAGAAAACTGATTTTCTTAGCATTAAGTATCAATTTATTTAGCTCAGGTGTATATCATTTATTCTTGCCGTTTACAGATCAAAAAGGATTGGATATTGTCCATTATGGTTATTTAATGTCTGTTCTTTCATTAGCTGGTATCGTCGGTATGGCGATTACAGCAAGTATCGATTTCAAACCTAAGCAACAACACCAAATCATGGTCTATGGATTTTTGATAGGTATGAGTTTTGAAGCGATTGCCTATCTAAGTACTGGTTTCTATACACTTAGTATTTTATTCTTTTTAGGTAATGTTTTAGGTACAATTGCGAACGCATCATTAAATGCGGTATTAATATTAGCTATCCCTAAAGAGAAAAGAGCTCTAGTTATAGGATTTGTGATGGCAGGTAGTTCTGGTGGTATTGCGTTATCGTCATTAGGGTATGGATTATTAGCTGAATTTATCCCATTAAGTATCTTAGGTGCAAGTGGCATGGTTATCGCACTGATTCCGATGATGTTACTGGGGTTTGATCGAAGGGTTAAAGCATTATTCCTTAAACAAGAAATGGTTAGTAATCCATTAGTCGAACAAATGAGTCAATCGAGTAATTAAAAGAGATTTGTTGACACGATAATAGGGTTAAGCTAAAATTCTATTGGGAATGAATGTCTCCCATCGAAAGAAAACCGCGTAAAGCTGATGACTTCTGTTTTTTTAACAGATCATCAGCTTTTTTTGGAGGAAAACTATGTTAGTAAGTTTATCGCTCATGTTGTTACTGGGATTTGGTCTAAGTGGTATATTTAAAATGCTTTATTTACCTGGATTAATTGGTATGATTCTCGCTGGAATTATTTTAGGTCCTTTTAGTTTAAATCTAATTAGTCCTTCACTTTTAACGATAGCTGCTGAACTACGTCAAATTGCTCTAATTGTTATTCTTCTTAGAGCTGGATTAAGTTTAGATCTCAAAGACTTAGCTAAAGTTGGTAGACCTGCTTTTCTAATGAGTTTTCTACCTGCTCTATTTGAAATGGGTATGATTATACTAATCGCTCCAAAGTTATTGGACATAACAATATTGGATGCGGCAATTTTAGGGGCTGTTTTAGCGGCAGTTTCTCCAGCTGTAGTAGTACCTAGAATGTTACATCTTATGGAAGAAGGCTATGGTCATAAAAACAAGATACCTCAATTAATTATGGCTGGCGCAAGTCTTGATGATATTTTTGTAATTATACTATTTACATCATTCATTACATTAAGACAAGGCCAATCAATCGATTTATCACTCTTTACTTCACTTCCAATTTCTATTATTACTGGTCTTGGATCAGGCTTTATTATCGGTTATTTATTTGTGCTAATATTCAAGAAAATTCACATGCGCGATACAGTAAAAGTTTTACTTTTATTAAGTATTTCATTTTTATTACTCGGTTTAGAGAAAACCATCACAAATGTGATACCTTTTTCTGCACTTCTAGCAGTTATGGCAATGGGCATAAGTATACTTCGTTTCTATCCAGTACTTGCGAACCGTATAACATCCAAATTCTCTAAGATATGGGTTGCGTCAGAAGTGTTTCTATTTATCTTAGTAGGTGCTGTTGTGGATTTATCAAGTCTACAATCCTATGTATGGTTAATTATAATTGTTTTGATATTAGGATTAATCTCTCGTTTCATTGGTGTACAAACATGTTTAATCAAATCAAATCTAACCTTAAAAGAGAAGTTGTTTACGGGTGTTGCATATATTCCAAAGGCAACTGTTCAAGCAGCGATTGGTTCTATTCCTCTTACGCTTGGATTTAGTTCAGGAAATATCATACTAAGTTCTGCTGTTTTAGCGATATTAATCACAGCACCGCTTGGCGCAATTGGAATTGATTTGTTACATACTAAACTACTTACAAAAGAAAAATAATATCGTTGTACAATAATACTATAAAGAGGTACATTATGAACTCAATCTTAGAAAGCTTATATCACCGTAAATCGACTCGAGTCTTTACTCAAGAAACTGTATCGATTGAAATTAAAAATCAATTGATTGAAGCTGCGATGCAAGCACCATCTGCTGGAAATATGCATCTATATTCGATTATTGATATTCAAGATTTAGATATTAAAAAACAATTAGCAGAAAGTTGTGATCATCAAGCTTTTATAGCGGAAGCACCACTCGTATTTATTTTCTGTGCCGATTATAATCGTGCATGGCAAGGAATGAAACATTTCATTGATAAAGAGGCTAGAGTTCCTGAAGTCGGAGATATGTTTCTAGCAATGAGTGATGCGCTGATATGTGCTCAGAATATGGTTGTTGCGGCAGAGTCCTTTGGATTAGGATCTTGTTACATTGGGGATATTTTGGAGAATTATGAATATCATCGTGATTTACTAAAACTACCAGTCGCAGTATGGCCAATATGTATGTTAGTTATTGGTTATCCTACAACCCAACAAAAAGATAGACCTAAGCCAAAACGTTTTGATCCTAACTTTGTGTTACATACCAATTCCTATCAATCTTTTGATTCTGTTAAACATCAAAACCATATCAATTTATTCTTCCTTAATCATCCTAAAAAACTAAACGAAAAAGACTATTATACTGACCTCTATAAACGTAAATATACTTCCGATTTTACTCAAGAAATGAATAGAAGTGTTAAGGTTATTATAAATTCACTTGATGAGTCAAAATTGCACACTAAGTAGTACATACATAGCTAAAATATGCATTATTTTATATATAATTGTGCGTATAATGATTGTAAACGAATAATAATTAGCATAAACTAAAAGTATGAGAGACATTTGTCTCGGTTTTAAGGTAAACATGGGTAATAAAAAAGGTTTGACACTTGTTGAAGTAGTTGTAGCCATGGGATTATTCGGAATCATAATGGTTTCACTTTTCCCAGCGTTTCTTATTACTAACCTTATGAACATTGTGTCTGGTGAATTCACTGATGCGAATTACCATGTTCAGACCGAAATGGAAGAAGTTTATAATGCGAGTAAAACGACCGGTGCAACACCAACAAGTGTTTTAACTTCTTTAGGTTATGTTTGTGTTTCAACTACATGTACAAAAGATGAAGGTGATTATCACTATATTGCGACCTATTCAAC
>DASSDQ010000031.1:0-3956 GCA_035697025.1 Erysipelotrichaceae bacterium
CTTTGAATTACTTAAACAATCATATGCGAAAATCGTAAATCCAACCCCTGTAATCTTTAATACTTGGGTACTTGTTATCTTAGCGTTTACTGTACTTGTTAAATTATGGATGTACAGTTATAACATGTATATTTATAAACAAATAAATTCTAATATCAATAAAGCAACAGCCTTTGATAGTCTAAGTGATATGGTTGGGACAAGCTTAGTAATGGTCGCAATGATTATTGGGATTTATACTTCTCTACCAATTGATGGAGTAATGGGAGTGATCATAGCGTGTATTATTATGTACACAGGTTATGATGTCGCAAAAGAAACAGTGAGTATGTTAATAGGATCGATTCCTGATATTGAAGTTCAAAATCAGATTCAAGAGATTGTGAATAGCGGAGACTATGTTATCGAATCGCATGACTTAAAGATTCATGATTATGGACCGGGTAGAGTAAGTGCTTCAATCCATGTCGAAGTTCCAGATTTCGTGAATATCGTAGATGCCCATTCTTCAATCGATCGTTTAGAAAAAGATATTAAAGAAAAGACGAATGTTGATATTACGATTCATATTGATCCTATCTCTACAGATAAAGAGAAAGTAGATCATATCAATGATCAAGTTCAAACTGTATTGAATACAATTAATGATGAATTCTATATGCGTAATTTTAGAATAGCTGAAACACAATACAAACTAATTGTTATATTTGATTTAATTGTTTCAAGTCATATTAATGAACATGAGTTTATTAAGTTAAAACATTTAGTTAAAGATAAGTTAGGATTAACCTATCCTGAATACGATGTGATTATCGATAATGTATTAAATGAAGAGATAAAATAGTTTATCTCTTTTAATTTACACTTGACTTATATCGGTCGACGATATAATATAACGGTAGACGATATAACGGGAGCCAATATATGCAAGAATTATCGAATGGCGCATTAACAGAAGCGGTTTATTACATCTTATTAACGTTGAAAGAACCTTTACATGGATATGGCATTATGCAATATGTCGAAAAGTTATCCAATGGTCGCGTAAAGCTTGCGGCTGGAACACTCTATGGCGCAATTAATAGTTTATTAGAGAAGAATTGGGTTAAGGCATTGAGTAATAGTGACGATAGTCGTAAGAAGGATTATCAGATAACACCGTTAGGATTAAAGGCATTATCACAAGAATTATTACGTTTACAGGAATTAGTTGAAAATGGTTTACAGATCATGAAGGAGAATGGGTATGAAAAAGACAGTCTATAAACTCTACTGGGCTTGGCAATTCGATAAAGAAGAAAAATGGCTCAATGAATGTTCCGCTAAAGGATTACATCTCACTGATGTTGGATTCTTACGTTATACGTTTGAAGAAGGATTACCTGGAGCTTATTCACATAAATTAGAATTGTTAAAGAATTGGCCATCCCATCCAGAAAGTGAAGCGTATATTCATTTTCTTGAAGATACAGGGGTTGAAATGGTTGGAAGTATCATGCGATGGGTGTATTTCAGAAAGAAAACAGAATTAGGAGAATTTGATTTGTTCTCTGATCGAGATTCACGCATTAATCATCTAAATCGAATTTTAATGTTGTTTGTACCACTTATGTTTCTTGAATTCTCAGCGGGATTATCGAATATCTCTATGAATAATTCTTCGAATAAGTTTATCGGTTTTCTAGCTCTATTGGTTGGAGTGTTGTTGAGTTATGGATCATTTGTCATACTTAAAAAACGTAATAGATTAAAAAAAGATCGCATGATTTACGAATAAGAGTGAAGACTCTTATTTGTTTATTTAGACCTCTTTTGTTAAAATACAGTTGAAAGTGAACGTGATAAGATGAAGACGATTTCTTGTTAAACAAATAAATACAGTTTTAATAGGAGAACATATGTCACGAATAACGATACATAATTTTACGTTTACCCACGAAATGGCGAGTGAGCCACTTTTTAATCAAGTCAGTTTTCAAATCGATAGTAATTGGAAGCTAGGGTTTATAGGACGAAATGGAAGAGGTAAAACTAGCTTTTTAGAATGTCTAATGAATAAACATACCTATTCAGGTTCAATCAGTCATTCGATTGAATTTGAATATTTTCCTTATGTTGTGAAAGATGTAAGTAAGACGACACGAGAAATAATAATAGATTACTTAAAGAATGTAGAATTTTGGAAAATAGAACGAGAATTGAATTTATTGGATATTAATGAATCAGTTTATGATCGAGCATTCTTTACGTTAAGTGAGGGTGAGAAGACGAAGATACTTTTAGCGATTCTCTTTCTAAAAGAGAATGCATTTCTATTAATTGATGAACCTACCAATCATCTTGATCAAAATGCACGATTAAGCATTACGTCATATCTCAAAAACAAATCAGGATTTATCCTTGTATCACATGATCGAAGAATACTGAATGAATGTGTTGATCATATTTTAGTGATTAATAAAACAGATATTGAAGTTCAAAAAGGGAATTTTGATTCATGGTGGTTGAATAAACAACGTGAAGATCAGTTTGAACTTAACCAGAATGAAAAATTGAAGAAAGAAACGAAACGTTTAAAAGAAGCAGCACTAAGGACAAGTCTTTGGTCAGATGAAGTTGAAAAATCGAAGTTATTAAGAAATAATCCTATTAATACAAAAGGAGGAATGATTGATCGCGGATATATTGGACATAAATCCGCAAAAATGATGAAACGTTCTAAATCGATTGAGAATCGACAATTAGCTGCGATCGAAGAGAAATCAAAATTACTTAAGAATCTAGAAGAAAGTGACGCATTAAAATTACATCCACTTATGTATCGTCAATCCAGAATTTGTTCGATAACACATGGTTATATTTACTATGATGATTTAATCGTTTGTGAAGATATCAGTTTAACGGTAGAACAAGGGGATCGTGTTGCGATTAGTGGGAAGAATGGTTCTGGTAAATCTAGTTTACTTAAAATAATTAAACGTGAAAAAGAGTTAAGTTCAGGCGATTTCAATATGAATCGTGATGTAAAAATCTCAGTTATTGAACAAGATACATCATTTCTAAAGGGTGAATTGAATGCGTTTATCCAAGCGAATGAATGTGATGAAACCTTATTTAAGGCTATCTTACGAAAACTTGATTTCGAACGTGAACAATTCTCGGTAAATCTTGAGAATTTCAGTGAAGGCCAAAAGAAAAAGGTGCTTATTGCGAAATCACTCTCTCAATCTGCACATTTATATGTTTGGGATGAACCCTTAAACTTTATTGATGTACTCTCAAAAATCCAAATCGAGAATCTTATTTTAGACTACAAACCAACTTTACTATTTGTCGAACATGATGAAACGTTTGTGGAAAAGATTGCGACAAAAATCATCAACTTAGATACGATCGATTGATTTTAACCATTCAATTGTATCCTTTAAACTAATACGCATATTGCGAGGATGGAAATCGAGTTCTATACTCGCTTTTTCATGTGTGAAATTTGAGTTTGAGTTTAATGTATACATGGAATATGGAGTGAAGAGGGGTGGTTTCTTTACGAGTTTATAAGCATATTCGACAAATATCGATGTGTGCTTTAAGAAGTTATAGGGTAAATAAATATTTATTTTACGCTTACCGGTTAAGTCATGTAGTGTATCAAGGATTGTCTTAACGCTATAGTACTCATTTGATAGAATATAACATTCTCCAATTCTACCTTGATTTACACACGCTAATATTCCGTTGGATACATCTCGAACATCCACAAAATCATATCCACCTTGTGTTCCAATTCTTAATTGATCATGCATATAATCTAGCACTAAGCTGGTAAGATTTCCTCTACCATAATCATTTGGTCCACATATTCCTGAAGGATGGATGATATTCGCATTTAATCCATTTCTTATCGCGTTATATACATAAGCGCTTGCTTCAGATTTTGTCTTAGCATAATATCCCAC
>DASSDQ010000032.1:0-3475 GCA_035697025.1 Erysipelotrichaceae bacterium
TTTTTTGCAGCTTGTAGTGCTTCTACATATGAAGAACGAGCGGATCCTGCAGCCGCAATAATTTGAAAACTAACGAGTTCTAGACCTTCCATGTTTACTCCTTTATTTTAAATGGATACTGTTTATATTTTACTTGATTTAGTAGTCGTTTACAAGTAGGCTTAACCATCCCAATCACATTCGCAACTGGACTTGGACTTAAGTCTTGAAGAGCGATTTGAACTTCACATTCATATCGATTGGAGTGTACATTATCAAGTGTAATACTCAAATATGGACGAGCTACGGTATTCTTAGCTGGTACACTTGCTTTCTTACGGGTCTGTGTAGCGCGTAATAGAAGTCTAGGCTGATCCGGTCTTGACCATAATACAGTTTCGGTTAGGACTTTATGTTGATTTGGTTCTAAATCCTTATCCAACCAAGCCTCTAATTCGACATAATCAACACTTGCTGCATCACTTACTGCTTTTAGTGACGCATAATCTGGCATACTATCCCCAAAGAATACGACATCAAACACATCGGTATTTCTAAGTTCACTAAATGCGATATGTGGAGGAAGATAGCGATGTTCCTCTATCGTAGGTACACCATCACCACTTTCATTTAAATCACGAGGTGATGTTTGTGATGTGATAAAGATACCATTTTCTACGCCAAATCCATTTAATAAATCTGCAGTATATACCGCATCATCGAAATCTAATCCTGTTTCATTTCTTGGATAGAAATTATGACATGCACGGTAATTATTGATATTACCTCTTTCATTGATCATCTCTATGGTATCGAGTAAATGCGCATCATTACTGGTGTTATCTTCAATGACTAATCCAAATGGATTATTGGTTAATCGAACGATTTCATCGATACTAAATCCACCATCTAAACGTATTACATCAATGTTTAAATCCACAATCGGTTTAACATTATCTACTTCTGCCCCAATTTGAATAAATACTTCCATATTAAGATCCGCATGCATCTTCATATTAAGTTTTTTCGTAAGTTCAAACAACTTAACAAATCCTTCACTCAATGTATCACTGGTATTTTCAAATCCTAATACTCCTAATTGAATGGACGTAAATACACGAGTATACCCTAAACTAGCTGCTAATTCTAATTGTTTCTTTATCGTCTCATAGTCATAAAAATCCGGATACACACTTAAGCCAATTTCTACTTTACGCATGATGCCTCCTTTTTACCACCCATACTTGTCGACTCCCCATTCTTCTTCAATCAATTCTTGTTTTACATAGATTAGCGTATTGTCTCTCACATCTCTCTGTAAGACTACACCACTTCCAACCACACTAAACGCCCCAACTTTAACCCCAGGCATCAAGAGCGCCCCAACTCCCGTACGACAATAATCTCCTAGATAACTCGCATTCGCATAATTGCTTGGTAATTCTTTTCTACCTTTTACATAATGCGCACTGAGTTGATCATCAAAACGCAATGTCCCCGAAGTTGTGCCTGCTCCTAAATCGGTGTTCTCTCCAATTAGTCCATAGTATTCCCCATAATGTACGCAATAAACATGATCTAAGGTAACACCGGATAAGAACTCAAAACCTTGATCAAATTTATTACGATTCCCAATAACCGTATGTGAATGTACTTTACAGTGATTGTAGAGTGTACATTCATCTCCAATAACGATATTCCCTTCAAGTATCACACCATTTTCAATAATGGTATTATCTCCAATAATCACATTCCCTTTAATCCATACATTATGTCCAATTTTACTATTTGTCCCAAGTTGTACATAACCTTCTACACGTGCAGTATCGTCAATAAACGAACCTTCACTAAATGTATTCTTCGTCAATTGTCCACATAGTTTGTTTGTCATATAGGCATTCGCTTCTAAAGCATGCCATGGCTTATCACAATCAAATACTGGTTCTTTCGATTCAATGATTTTAATTGTTTTACCTTCTTTAATTATTTCATTGAGTGACTCTTCGATAAAGGATTCAAAAGGAGACCCAACACCTACCTTTAATTGTGTAAATCGATTTGGATTATGTTCCGCAATAAACAAGAAATCACGATCACAGGTAAAGCCTGCCATATGATGTGTCATTTCATTTCCACGTTGATGACCACCAAATTGTATAAGTTTATCCCCTTTAACCTGACACGCAATCCAGTTTGATGAATGTTCACGCAATTGTGATACAAGCGCACAATAACTTGATGATGTTTGAATAAATGGTATTAAGTCTTCTTTTTGTATCAAACAATCCCCAAATAGGACACAAATATCGTTTCCAACTACTCGTTCCATTCCATACACAAAACTCTCAGCACTACCTTTTGTCTGAGTTACTTCTATTATTTCAATTTGTTTAATATTCTTAAAATACGATCGAATTGGATCGGTATGTGTTTTAGACACAATGATGATGTGTTCAATTCCTGCCTCAATTAGAGCTTCTACGGTATACGCAATAAGTGGCTTATTCGCAATCGGAAACATGCATTTATTCCGAGTACTTTGGTATGGCCAAAACTTGGTCCCTTCACCTGCCGCAAGAATGATGACTTCTCTCATAGTTCCTCCTTTTATAAACCTACACGCTTATAAATCGAATCTACTTCTTTCAAGTAAAAATCTAAGGTAAAACATGATTCTATTTCATCCACACTAAGATATTCATTCACATCCTTATTATTTAATAATAAACTCTTAAAGTCGATTTGATTGGTCCAAGCTTGCATCGCAATGGGTTGGATTAAGTCATAGGCTTTTTCTCGACTAATATTCTTATGTTCGATGGTATAAGTCATAACACGTTGTGCAAATATTACACCATGTGTAATTTCAATGTTACGACGTACATTTTCTTCAAATACCGTTAAGTTTTCAATTAGTTTTGTTAGTCGATTTAACATATAATCCAATAGAATCGTCGCATCCGGTAGAATAATACGTTCTACAGATGAATGAGAGATATCTCTTTCATGCCATAATGCGATGTCTTCAAAGCTCGTACTCATATAACCACGTAAGACACGGGATAATCCACATATATTCTCAAACGAAATTGGATTACGTTTGTGTGGCATCGCACTTGAACCTTTTTGTTTACTCGAGAAGCCTTCTTCAACTTCACGTACTTCAGTTCTCTGTAAGTGTCTAAACTCTAAACTTATTTTCTCACATGTAGCGCCAATTAGGGCTAATACGCTCATATAATACGCATGTCGATCACGTTGTAATACTTGCGTTGATATCATTGATTTGTTTAATCCTAAAATCTCACAAACTCTATCTTGAAGTTCAACACCAGTATATAAGCAATTACCGACAGCACCACTTATTTTACCTACTTCAATTTCTGAAGCAGCTAGTTCAAAACGATTGATTTGACGATTAAGTTCATCAACCCAAAGCGCAAATTTTAACCCAAAACTCGTTATTTCCGCATGTACACCATGTGTTCTTCCCATG
>DASSDQ010000033.1:0-8086 GCA_035697025.1 Erysipelotrichaceae bacterium
TATTGAACGGATGAAACGATTATTTCATCCCCTGGCCAAAGAGTTTCGAGTTCTGTACCAGGATTCATTTGTGCGATAACTTCCAAATCAATGTCTAGCTTTTCAGCTATTTCCCATGCACTATCGCCTTCTTGGACAATATAGTTACTTTCAGCTTGGATAGGGTGTTGAAGCTTTAAGTATAAATTATCGATAACACTCAGTTTTGTTTGTGCAACACGAACTGGGACAATTTCAACTTCTTGAACGAAATTTGCGCTGAGAATTTTGGTGTCATCATTAACTGATGGGGACATTTTAGCTTTAAACTGATCTAAAGCTTTCGTGATTTGTTTTACATCTTCTAGTATGAACCAAGTCTCGCCGTCTACGATTAATTCATATGCGTCTACTTCTTTTGGCACGAATAGTGCACTGGTTTGTGTTGGATTCACAAACGATAAACTAAGTATTCCTATTAACATCAAGACCTTTACACGAGTCTTGAATCTATTACGTGTGATGTATTTATTTTGAGTCAATTCTATACCCTCAACTTTTTTCGTGAGGTCATTATAACAAAGAAACTTTGACATAAAAACCCTTAAATCGGGATTTAAGATGAAAATTTAGACACATTTTCGATTTTTAACCTATTTTTACACAATAGAATACATATTAAAGTGTAATAAGTTTAGCCAAACGATGTTTCATTCCTGACTTACTTATTGGTTTACCTGTCTCTAATTCAAATCGTTCACACAGTTCATTTAAGCTCGCTTCAGGATTATTTAAACGTAGAATTGCGACTTCTTTTAACTTCACATCAATGTACTCAAATTCACCACTTTCTATAAGTTTTTGGATGACTTCAAGTTGATCGTTTGCGGCAGCCATTGTCTTCATGACATTCGCTACTTCACAATTATCTAAACGGGTAAGGTTGTTGTGGAAATCACGTTGTATACGAATATCTTCAAAATCTAATACGGCATTGTTTGCCTGTATCATGCGTAAGAAATCAGATATTTTTTCCGATGCCTTTAGATATACTACATGTTGGTTGCGTCGAATAATGTATTTAGCCCCTAATTCAAATCGATTCATAATCGTTTGTATGTATTGTGCATGTTCGACATCTTGAGTTACTATCTCACAATGATAATTTGATTTTTTAGGTGAGTTGATACTACCAGCCGCTAAAAATGCACCAGCTAAATACGCTCTTGCGCAACACTCTTTACGTACTACACCTTTACTTGGATGATTGGTAAATCCTGAATTATTCCATAATCCTAATTCAGTTAATATCTCTGTTGTTTTACTTAACACTTGGATTTCATAGATATTATTCTTTTTTAGATTCATCTTCTTCATTACGGACAGTTTCATTTCCGCTTGAAATTGTTCCTTCATAAGCTTAAAAACCCGTTTAGCGGTTGTCGCATTTTCGGTTTTTATCGATAATTCTAATTTATGGTTCTTAATCACGACAGATGAACTCAATTGAATTAGTGCAGCTGTTTGTGCTTTTTGGCAACATGCATTTAGTTCTATGTTCGCTACTTCGTGTTTAACTTCTTGTGTGAATGACATTTTTATCTAACTTTCTTTAATATTTCTTCGATCACATTCTTAATTCGCTCTGGATCATGTCTGACTCGTTTAGAATCAAACTTTAATAATTTTCGTTTTATTAATGTAAAAGAATGTGTTTTATTCGATATTTTAACTGGGAACGCCTCTTCTACAACATAACGTTGTAATACTTCAAGTGGGATTTCATCGTTTGCGGCTACGGCGATATCTATTTTAGTATCAGCGTGTTTTTCGATTGCGGCTACATGATCTTCAAGTGTATAACCATCTGTTTCACCTGCTTGACTCATTGCGTTTGCCATATATATTTTAATTCCACGATTCTTCTTTAAGGCTTTTTGGATTTCAGGAATTATAAGATTAGGACAAATACTTGTATATACACTTCCAATTCCTAATATAATCACATCTGCTTTCTCAATTGCTCGAACAGCTTCATGACTTCCAACTACTTTTTCATCATAAAAAACTTCTTGGATACGGTGTCTGCTTTTTGGGATATTACTTTCACCTCGTACGATTGTGCCATCTTCCATACGGGCTAAAAGTCGTACGACTTGATGAGTCGATGGTACGATGTCCCCTTTTACATTAAGTACTTTTGAGATTGTCGTGACAGCGTCCATAAAACTACCCGTTTTCTTGGTTAGTGCTGTTAATATTATATTTCCCAGGTTATGACCAACTAAGTCATTTTCTGCGTCTAATTCAGCTAAATCATCCTTTTCGAAACGATAACTCATAAGTGTAGAAAACAGTGTTTCACTTTCTGATAGAGCAATCATGACATTACGAATATCTCCCATGGCTGGAATATGATAGGCACGTCTCAAACGCCCTGTACTTCCACCATCATCCGCAACAGTCACAATCGCAGTGATTTCGATATCATCAATTAATTTGATTCCTCTTAGAATGGTTGATTGGCCTGTTCCCCCACCAATGACCACAACTTTTAGTGTTTTATTCATTTTTTACTCCAGGTCGCGATGATCCTTAAAACAATGATACTTTTTACTATATTCATCGAATAACCAATTTACGATGGATACTGAACGATGCATACCACCAGTACAACCTACCCCTACAGTAAAATGGTTCTTGCCTTCTTTGATGTATTGTTTAAATGCGTAATCTAAAAAAGGTTTTAGTTTATTGATAAATCGTTTAGTTTCTTTATCGGACATAACATAATCATATACATCAGGATCATTCCCCGTTTTCGTTCTTAATTCTTCAACCCAATATGGATTGGTTAAGAAACGAACATCAAATAACAGATCTGCGTCCATGGGTAATCCATTTTTATAACCAAACGAAATAAAGCTTATTGAAAATGCGGCACGATTATTTATCGCGAACACTTTATTCAAGCGTTGTTTTAATTCAGTCGCATTAAAGAAACTTGTGTCTACCACGAAACAGTTTTGTTCCTTAAGTTTGCTTAATCGTTCACGTTCAATTTGAATTCCATCTTCTAGAGTTGTCGCTATATTTGACAACAACATCGGATGGGTTCTGCGTGTAAATTTATAGCGTTTTAATAGTTCTTGATTGCTTGTTTCTAAAATTAGAATTTGTAAATCAATATCCAAAACACCCAATGTATTCTTAAATTCATTAAAATCCATTAAGTTTGTCGATAGTGCAAGGTTTTGAAAACGCGGATCATTTTCTTGTACAATCATTTCCAATAAATCGGGTAATAATTTAACTGGAAATTGGTCCATACAATGATAGCCCATATCTTCTAGAACTCCCATTGCGGTCGTTTTACCTGCGCCTGACATTCCTGTAACTAAGATGATGCGATGTTTCATACACTTTACCTTCTTATCTATATTCTACCACGCATCCGGGTGGTCCTCAACTATCGTTTAAAATAAGATTGAAATCTTTATGAAATAGGCGTAAAGTAATTTAGGTTACTGGAGGTTATATATGTCACTCAATATCGGATTAAGAACCATTAAAACTGCCTTAGCAGTTACGATTTCAATCCTTCTTTCACAATTACTTAAGTTAGAATTTCCATACTTCGTTGCGATGACCGCGATTATTTCGATGGATCGTACAGCACGTTTATCGATAAACATGGGTCGCAATCGTGTTATTGGTACATTTATTGGCGCAATGATTGGCATTTTGTTTGCGACAATTGATCAAGGTAATCCATTCTTAGCTGGATTGGGAATCTTATTAATCATTTTAATTAGTAACTATTTGAAATTACCTGGTTCAATTACCGTTGGTAGCTTTGTATGTGTTGCGATAATGGTTCATATACCCGCAAATATAACACCTCTATTCTATGGCATACATCGTACGTTTGATTCTTTGTTTGGCGCATTAATTGCGTTTGTGATTAATTTAAGTGTGATGCCTGGATACTCTGTTAAACGTTTGGATGAGAAATTAGTTAAATTTTATCCTGTCTTGGAGAATACATTATCTAAGTTTGATTCAATTAAACTTAATGATTTTTTACAAGTAAATGCTAAGTTTAATGAATTAATGGAAGAGGCATTGTTATATAAGGATGATGTTATATCTAAACATAGTCATGAAATATTGAATGACCATTTATCAAATCTTAATACATATGTTATCCCATTAAAAAAGCTTGAGCTCTATCTTACCGTTAACGAAGATGAACTCAAACTTATGTTACATAATCAATTTAATCAAACTCTTTAATATAATGGAATGCGACTTGAGCGGCGATTGCCCCATCATTTACTGCAGTCACAATCTGTCTTAATGGTTTAACTACAACATCCCCGGCCCCATAAATGCCTGGGATTTTTGTTTCCATCTTTTCGTTCACAATCATATAACCTTCATGATCAGTAATCCCTAATGTATTTACACATTGAGTGGATGGTTTCGCACCGATGTAAGGGAAAATTCCATCACATGGTATAACTGTCTCTGATTTATCCAATACACTTTGGATTTTTAATCCTGTTACTTTTACTCCATGTAGTACTTCTACTGGAATATGATTGCGAATAACTTTAATCTTCGGATTTGCTAGAGCTCTTTCTTGAGCTTGTACATCACCTCTAAATACATCACGTCGTATTACGATCGTAACTTGTTTTGCGAACTGAGTTAGATACAACGCTTCTTCTAGTGCGGAGTTACCTCCACCGATGACGACAACTTCTTTTTCTTTATAGAAAGCCCCATCACAAACAGCACAGAAACTTACACCTTTACCAACCATTGGATCTTCACCTGGAATATTCATCATATTTTCGATGGTTCCTGACGCTAGAATTACAGCTTTTGTATGAAATACACGACCATCTTCACATTTAAGCTGTTTTACATGTTCATTTACAATTTCTAATACATTGGTATATTCCGTTTGTACTTCTAGTTGAGTTGTATGTTCATACATCTTCATCGCAAGTGACACACCGCTAATATTAGGTTCTCCTGGCCAGTTATCAATTTCAAATGTCTTAACTAACTTTCCACCAGGTGCACTCCCTTCAAAAAGAATGACATCTAGTCCTGCACGTTTTGCGTATATCGCTGCAGTCATTCCTGCTGGACCAGACCCAATAATTGCTAAGTCAAAGATCTTGTCCATGTTTGGTTCCTTTTGAGTATTTCTTTTATTTCTAATAAATCTTCAACGGTTGCGTTTGGTTTCGCTTCCATAATCGCATCTCTACGTTCTGGATGGGTTAAATACGCAATGGAATATAGCCCTGCATTGTTTGATGCTAGAATATCTGTACTTGTATCACCGACATAAACACAGTTATCATGATCAATCCCTAATGCTTTACATGCATTGAAGATTCCTTCCGGACTTGGTTTATGTTGTTTAACTTCATCGTATCCAATTATTACATCAAATTGATTCTCTAATCCGATAAGTTGCACGCCATATTCAACCATTTCTTTCTTCTTTGATGAAACGATTCCTATAGTATACCCTTCAGCTTTTAAATCATGAATAAGTTCTATCGCATTCGGCATAGGTTTAATTAATTGAGGATGAAGTTCTTTGTTGTTTTCACGATAGATTTTAATGCCTTCTTCAATCTCAGATTCATTTAAATAACGTGCAAGTATCGTATTAAGTGTTGGACCTAAGAAAGATATTTCATCATCTCTTGAGATTTGTACTTCTGGTCTAAACTGCTTAATTGTATGTTTCATCGATTCAATAATTAGAGGTTCTGTATCACCAAGTGTTCCATCAAAGTCAAAGAGTAACACTGGTTTCTTCTTTTTCATGAATCGATCATAAACACCTAATTTACCTAATAAACCAATTAGAATAAATGCGACAGATGTCAATTGAGCCATTCTAAAACCCATAAACATTAAACTATCGGTTCTTAAACCTTCGACCCAGAAACGTGTAACGCCATACCACATAAGATAGGCATACATTAAATCACCTCTACGGTTATCTGAGAAACGCTTCAAGACATACACAATTAAAATAAATCCAACAATATTTAAGACACTTTCATATAAGAATGTTGGTTCACGATATGCGCCACCAATTAACATATTATTCTTAATAAACGCTGGAAATAAATTGAAGTAAGCTTCATCCACAATCTTTCCATACGCTTCTTGGTTCATAAAATTACCCCAACGTCCGATTGCTTGCGCAATAAGAATATTAGGTACAATCGCATCCGCAAATCGCATAAAGCTGATACCTTTACGTTTTAAGAAGAAAAACGCAAATAATGCCCCAAGCAATAAACCACCTTGGATAGCCATACCACCTTGCCATGTCATTAGAATTGATATCGGATTCGCAATGTATGTTTGTAAGTCATAGAATAAGACATACCATAATCGAGCCCCAACAATACCTGATACTAAGCTACCAAAAAACAAGTCATCAATCATTCCTGATGGATAACCTAATTTTTGTAGGTTTTTTGTACTTACATAAAAAGCACTAAAAGCACCAATTAAGATTAATACCGCATACCACTTGATACTAATTGATCCAATATCCACAAAACTTGATAAATCTTTAAAAAACACCATGTTTACTCCTCATTTTGATTCTTTATAAAATCATAAACTCTTTTTTCAAATTCTTTAGCACTATTAATCCCACGTTGTTTAAGATTAAAGTTCGTAACTGCAGATTCAACTAAGACCGCAATATTTCGTCCATCACGGACAGGAATAATCGATTTAGGAATATCTAAACCCAATATCTTTTCAGTTACTTCTTCTTCAATCCCAACACGTTCATATTGTTTATGATCATCCCATTTTTCTAAATGGATAATGAAATCAACTTCAATATTATCTAAGTGAGAGCTTGCCCCAAACATACGTGCGACATCAATAATCCCGATCCCACGTATTTCTAACATACCTTTTAATAACTCTGGCGCCCTACCGAAAATCGTATTATGAACACGATTCACATCAACACGATCATCCGCAACTAATACATGTCCTCGACGAACAAGTTCAAGTGCAGTTTCACTCTTACCGACTCCAGAATCCCCCATAATAATGACGCCTTTTCCATAGATACTTAGAAGAACGCCATGTATATTATCGGTTGGTGAGAGCTTTTCATCAAGATAACTGACCACATCGACCATTAATCGATAGGTTGGTTGGTCCGACACGAAGATTGGAAAATTCTTACGTTCCGCAATATCTTTTAAGATTGTTGGACATTCCATGTTCTTAGATATGATAATGGCTGGACTATACTCATCCGTTAAACGTTCTAAACGTTCTGCTAATAATGTTTCATCCAATTGTGCAATATAGGACATTTCTTTAGTGCCTAAGATAATAATTCTTCTTGGTTCAGAGTGTTCGAAATAACCTGTTAACTCTAAACCAGGTCGATTAATATCGGGTACAATTGCCCATCGATTCAATGCCTCTTCGTTGCCTGTAATTTGGGTTAGATTAAAGAACTTTTTAAAGTCTGAAATCTTCGCCTTGCGTTCAAAATCCATAGTTACCTCTTTTCAAAGAGATGGGATAAGTATTGACCAGTATAGCTCTTAGGGTTTTTCGAAAGAAGTTCAGGTGTCGTCGCTTGGATAAGCATTCCACCTTCATCTCCACCTTCAGGGCCAAGATCAATCACAAAATCCGCATTCTTTATAATATCTAAATTATGTTCAATTACGATGACTGTATCGCCATTATCCACAATTCGTTGTAAGACTGTAATAAGTTTTCCTACATCATAGGAATGTAACCCTGTTGTTGGTTCATCTAAGATAAATAATGTTTTACCAGTAGCCTTACGTTGAAGTTCACTTGCTAATTTAACACGTTGTGCTTCACCACCAGAAAGTGTTGTCGCAGATTGTCCAAGTTTAATATAGTTTAATCCTACATCCGATAAGGTTTGAAGACGATGCTTAATTTTATGGATATTCGCAAAGAATTCTAAGCCTTCTTCTACTGTCATCTCTAAGATATCATAGATTGACTTACCTTTAAATGTGACTTGTAGTGTTTCGTCATTGTATCGCTT
>DASSDQ010000034.1:0-4051 GCA_035697025.1 Erysipelotrichaceae bacterium
CTGAGGCTATTTCATTTAGCTCAGCTTTATTCATAATTGCGCCAGTTGGATTATTTGGATAGTTTAATAGAATTAAACGTGTTTTATCACTTAATTTTTCGAGTAAAGCATCTTTTGTGAGTTTAAACCCATCTTCTTCTTTAGTCTCAACATTCACAACGACTCCACCGCACATTTTTACAATGGGTTCATAACTTAAATAACTTGGGGAAACGACAATAACTTCATCCCCAACATTTAGTAATGTGATAATCGCGACTTCAATCGCTTCGCTTGCGCCAATTGTTACCAATATTTCAGTATTTGGATCGTAGTCTAAACGTGTCTTGCGTTTCATTGTGTTCGCAATTTCTTTACGTAAACCGAGCAATCCTTTGGCTGGTGTATAGAATGTTTTACCTAATGAAAGTGCTTCAATCGCAGCTTCACGTATATGATAGGGCGTAGAGAAATCAGGTTCCCCGATGCCAAGGGATATAACATCAGGATTTGCACCAATTTCTAAATATTTCGTTATAATCGCATCTGGAATTGTGGCGAGGTATTTATTTACTTTCAGAGGCTTCGTCATTCTTTTACCATTTGACTTCTTATGTCATTATTTTTTGAATCATCAAGTATAACACCATCTTGTTTATACTTTTGTAACACAAAATGTGTTGCGGTAGAAATAACTGAATCAAGGGGTGATAATCGTTTTGCGACAAACATTGCGACATCTTGAATCGTTTCACCTTTCACAAATACAGCTAAATCATAATCGCCTGCCATAAGATAAACACTTTCAACTTCAGGAAATTGCATAACTCGATCTGCGATGTCTTGGAAACCATATTCTTTCTTTGGTGTAACTTTTAATTCAATCAACGCAGTAACGCCTGCATTCACTTTTTGTTCGTTAATAAGTGTTTTATAACCTTTAATAATTCCTTGATTTTCGAGATCAGAAATTTGATTAGAGACGTCAGTTTCACTTCTATTTAACATGACTGATAATTCTTTTGTTGATAAACGAGCATTATCTCTTAATAGTTTTAGTAGTTTTTCCATTTGGCACCTCGGTAAATTAGTAATAGTATAAATTAATTTATGAAATATATATATCATTTTTTAAAATAACAAAAAATTTTTATAAAAGAATTAACTTGAATGTACTGTCTTGAATTGATTAATATTAATATATTTATAAAAAATTCATATTTCCAGTTTATATTCTTGCATTATAATAGGTTTATATATGCATTCTATATAGAATAGATAAATATAGTGCTTAAATAATAATTGAAAGAGGCAATCATGAATAAACCAGTAATTGTATATGGCAATCGTTCCTTAGCTCAAATGTTATTGATGGATTCAAGAAACTCAAGTGATTTTCAAATAGTTGCTTTTGCGGTTGATAGAGAATTCTTAAATGATAATCGAATGTTTTGTGGGTTAATCCAAATTTGTCTAGAAGATATTGAAAAATTATATCCGCCTCATTTTTATGATTTAATTGTTGTAGATGGAACTAATATTCTTAAAACAAAAGATCCGTTAATAAATAAAGTTAAAGATAAAGGATACACATTTAGAAATTATATTAGTCCAAATAGCATCGTGTCCCCGGATTTAATTATGGGTTATAACAATATTGTCTTTGAACAGGCTTATATTGGACAAAATGGTAAACTAGGCAATAATAATCTTATTCGCCAACAAGTTTACTTAGGGCATGATTTTATAATTGGGGACAATAATGTATTTAATCCGGGTGTTAAAGTAGGTGGCTTTTTAAAATGTAAATCGGAAGTGTTTGTGGGGTTAAATTCAACTGTAATAGATCATATTCATTTAGAGAATAAAAGTATTATTGGGGCTGGAAGTTTAGTCTTAAAGGATACAGAAGAGAACTCGTTAAATTTAGGGAATCCAAGTAAGAATGCTAAAGGTGATAAAAATGTTTCA
This sequence comes from Erysipelotrichaceae bacterium, assembly GCA_035697025.1. Taxonomy (GTDB): domain Bacteria; phylum Bacillota_I; class Bacilli_A; order Erysipelotrichales; family Erysipelotrichaceae; genus UBA2212. The sequence goes on from DASSDQ010000034.1 coordinate 1,951, forward strand.
ACTAAGTAACAAAATCATTATTAACTTTACGCCAACTGGAATGTTACCAATGAAAAAAGATACACCATTTGTACCGGTTTCTGTTAATGAAATAGTCGAAGATGTTAGAAAAGCAGTTAATTTAGGAATAACCATGGTTCATCTGCATGCTAGAGATGAATTAGGAAATCCAACCCATAAGAAGGAAATCTATGCTCAGATTATAAGAGGAATTAGAGAGTTTGCGCCTGAATTAATTATCTGTGTATCGACATCTGGAAGAATAATGAATACATTGACTTCTCGATCTGAAGTTTTAGATTTAGATGGTTTAGAGAAACCTGATATGGCCAGTTTAACTATGAGTTCATTAAATTTTAATCATTCTGCAAGTATTAATGAACCGAAAATGATATTAGACTTAGCGAATATAATGAAAGATAAGGGAATTTTACCTGAGATAGAAGTGTTTGATTTAGGTATGATTAACTATATCCACTACTTAATAAAAAAAGATATTATTAAAAGTCCATTTTATGTCAACTTTATATTAGGAAATATAGCAAGTGCACAAACTGATTTATTGCATATCGGTAGTATGATTAAAGACTTACCTAATGATACAATCCTGTCAATTGGGGGTGTAGGTCAGCAACAGTTAAAAGCAAATTCATTAGCAATTTCGATGGATTATGGAGTGCGAGTTGGAATTGAGGATAATTTTTGGTTTGATGATAATAGAGTAGTTCTTGCTAGTAATTATGAACTTCTTAAAAGGATACATCTAATTGTAAATGCAATGGGGAAAAGTGTTATGTCATCGAATCGTTTAAGACAATTACTAAAATTAAATAGTGGAAATGGAAACTATGGTATAAGTGAGTAATCCCAAAGTAAGCATTATCTGCAATACATACAACCATGAAAAATATATCAAACAAGCTTTAGATAGTTTTTTAATGCAAATAACTAGTTTTGAGTACGAAATTCTTATTCATGATGATGCATCAATAGATAATACTCAGACTATTCTGAAAGAATACGAGAGAAAATATCCTAATAAGTTCAATATAATATATCAAAATGAAAATCAATATTCAAAAGGAGTTAGTATAAATAACATAAATGTTTCAAGATCGAGAGGAGAATATATTGCGTTTTGTGAAGGAGATGATTATTGGATTAATCCATATAAACTTCAAAAACAAGTTGATTATTTAGATCAAAATCCAAATTGTAATTTAGTTGTACATAGTAGTGTAAAGAAAAATCCGAATAATCCATTTATACAAAAGAAATGGATATTTACGCATTCTAATCGTATTTTAACTACAGAAGAAATTATATCTAAAAGAGGAATAATTGCAGCACATAACTCTTTTGTGTATCGAAATATTGAGTATTCATTCCCAGAATTTTTTGGTTTTCTTGGTGTATGGGATATAACAAGAATTATTTATTTCGCAACACATGGTTATGTTTATTTCATAAATGAGCTTATGTCAGTTTATCATGTCGGAATTTCAGGTTCATGGAATGAACGTGTACGATTGGATGATACAAAGTTGATTGAACACTATATGAAAGAAATAGAGTTTTATCGAAATCTTAATGAATATACAAAAAATATATACTTCACTGATATTCATAGAGTTATACTTGAATTAGATTATCAAATCAATATATTAAAAAGAGAATATACTAGTGTTAATTCAAATAAATATTTCGAGATAAATCAAAAGTTTCTTCAAATACAAATCCAGAAGTACTTTCCTAATGTGTTTAGATTATTAAGATTTTATCGATATAAATATTGGATATAGGTGGAAAATGAAAAAGATAAATATTACAAAAGCACTTTTGCCAAAGTTTACTGATTTTATTCTTGAAATTGAGTCAATTTGGGATAGTCACCAACTTACAAGTAAAGGTACAAAACATGAACAACTTGAAGTTAAACTTAAGGATTATTTAAATGTTGAAAATGCTTCATTGTTTGTTAATGGACATTTAGCTTTAGAAGCTATTTTAGAAGCGTATGATTTAAAAGGAGAAATAATAACAACTGCATTTACTTTTCCATCCACAACTCATGCAATTGTGCGAAAAGGTTGTAAACCTG
>DASSDQ010000035.1:0-18556 GCA_035697025.1 Erysipelotrichaceae bacterium
CCATGAAGAATCATGCCATTAAATCCACTGGATAGTGCCTCTAATTTGGATTCATTACGTTCGATTACGACAACATCTTGGTTTAAGTTCGCAAGTTCTTTTGCGATACGTGCACCGATAAGTTCACAGCCTACAATAATTACGTACATATAGGCTCCTAACGATATCGAATGGGTTCTTTACTTGCGTCACCCAATCGATATAAATTATATAGTGCCACATCATTTGTCCCATCAATATCAAGCGCTGCGCGATAATGACGCATAGCCTTAGCGATTTGTTTGTTTTTCTCAAAAATGAATGCGGTATACATTAATAACTTTGATAATTCATATTCTTCTTTAAATGCGATAGCGATATATTCTTTAGCTTTATCGAATTGATTCGATTGAATCGCATATAGTATTCTATCTTCGTGTTCAGTATTCATACAAAACCTCCAGATAAAGTATAAAAAATACTGTATAAAAACAGTATTAATAAACATAGGTTTGTATAAAATTGGTATAAAGATGTTAATCTAAGAAACGATACCCGATTCCAATTTCAGTAATAATGTATGTAGGTTGAGCTGGATCTTTTTCTATTTTACGACGTAGATTAGCCATAGTGACACGTAATGTTTGGATGTCTGTGTCAATGCTTTGACTACCCCATATATTCTTAAGAATGAAATGATGCGTTAATACTTTCCCATGGTTCTTTACGAGTAAGCTTAATATCTCATATTCTATTGGCGTTAAATGCACTTCATCTTGCCCATTGAATACGCGATGTTTATCAAAATCAACACAGATATCTTTGATACATAAACTGGTTTCAACTTCACTAATACCACGTGATTGATGTCTAAGCCCAACACGTATACGAGCGAGCAATTCCTGCGCATTGAATGGTTTAGTTAAATAATCATCCGCCCCATTATCTAATGCGGTAATTTTATCATTTTCTTTATCTCTCGCACTCACAACAATTATACTTGAAGTCACATGTTCACGTATTTGTTCGATTATAGATAATCCATCGATATCAGGTAATCCTAAATCCAAAATGATTATATCTGGTTGTATACTAAGTGCTAAAGTAATGCCCTGTTTCCCATCATTCGCTTCTTCAACTTGATAGTTTTGAGCACTGAGCAGTACACGCATAAAACTTCTTAATGAATGATCATCTTCAATAATTAGTATCTTACTCATTTCCTACTCCTTCATATGGAAACTCACAATGGAATATACATCCCTTAGGTTGATTATCTTTTACAATTATCCTACCTTTATGCGCTTCTACAATTGATTTACAGATTGCTAAACCTAACCCTAAGCCTTTACGTTGATTCGAATAATTCGACGATGTTGTGACATAACGTTCAAAAACAAGTTTCTTTTGGTTGTCCGTAATGCCTTCACCTTCATCAATAACTTCATAAATTAAACGATTCTTGATTACCAATGCTCTAAGTGTAATCTTACTGTCTCGTGGTGAATATTTTGACGCATTATCCACTAAGTTCAACAGTACTTTACCCATTAGTTGTATATCCATATACGTATAAATTGGTTCTTTGGGTATATCTAAAACGAGTTTTTGAGGTACACGAGTTACCATGCGACTTAGAATATCTCCGAATAATTCTTCCACAGATTCTAGTTGAACATTTAGATTAATACCTTCTTCAACACGCATAAAACTTAGTATGTTCTCTACTGAATTTATCAACCACATCGAATCTTTCTTAATATTTAACAATAATTCTTTCTGTTCATCTTGATTCAATTTATCTAAATTCTCGATTAGCGTATCACTACTTCCAACAATTGTCGCAAGTGGCGTTCTTAAGTCGTGTGAGATGGCGCTTAGTAAATTATTTCGCATCTTCTGTTCACGTATTTCGAATTGAGCTTTATTTTGTCTTTCAACTAAATCATGTCTTTCAATATTTTGACTCAATAAATCACCAATCATATAGATCCAATTCTCTGGTAATTCATTATGCGTTATGAGTTTAAGCTTCCCAACTTCATTCTTGTTCACAAAGATTGAACACTCATATTTTAAATTAGAATTAATATACGTATTCTGTGTTTTATCTTCGAAATGCATTTGGTTTAAATGTACAACTAATTCACAATACGCATGGCAATTCTCAGCGATTAAATTCATACTACTTAATAATGCGTTTTGAATTTCATAGATTTGAAAACTATGATTAATTGCTTCAACTAATAATACTTGGTTTGTTTTAAGTTGTGAGAGTTGTTTCTCATTTTTTAGTTTAGAAGTTAATGAACTCGATAAGAAACTTGCTAAAAACATAATAAAGAAAGTGAATAGATAATCTGGTTGCGAAATATTAAATGTATATAGAGGATGTGTAAAGAAGAAATTAAAAGCTAATACACTAATAACTGATGCGTAAAACCCATAAATATAGTTTGTTGTAATTTGCGAAATGAAAATTACCGCAAGCATATAAATAATAATGATTGTGGCTTCTTGGAATTTAAGAAAACTGAATATATACGATACGATTGTTGAAATAAACAATATTCCAATTACTATCCCGAAATTCTTTATTCTTTCTTTAAGATTTTGTTTCATATTATTATCATTATAGCGCTTTTGAGAATCTAATGATATTTGCATTATTACATAATAAAAACTGTAATCCATATTGTTAAACAATAGAATTACAGTTTATTACTATTAGATTAAATCTTCTTCAGCAGCTTTCTTAGCTTCATGTTGAGTGTGAACATTAAATACTGCGCGTGCAATATTCTCAGCATGGTCACCCATACGTTCCAATGTACCTAAGATATCTACGAATACGCTACCACCGATTGTAGTCGGACATTCATCACTACGCATACGTGCAAAGTGATTATTTCTCGCTTTACTTTCGAGTAAATCTAAGTATGTTTCATCTTCTTTAACGGATTGTAATAATGAGAAGTCATTGTGTTCATAGATCTTCAATGAACGATTTAACATATGTATAACTAAGTCAAACATATTGTTTACTTCTTCAAGTGCTTGAGGTGAGAATGATTCTCTTGCGTCATATACTAGATCAAAGAATTCACCTAGATTCATTGTTAAGTCACCAATACGTTCTAAGTTCTTAACAATTTGTAGATTGATTGAATTTTGTTCAATATCATCTTCATTTAATTTTTCTTTTGAAATTAACAATAAGTAATCCGTAATCTTAGTATCGAAGTTATTAATAATGTCTTCTAACTGTGATACTGAATCAAGTGATGCTTTGTTTTCTTTATTAAAGTAATGTTTTGCGGTTTCAATAACTTCTGTAGAGATTTCACCCATTTTTAATGTCGCACGTTTCGCAACACCTAAAGCAGCCGTCGGTAAATCATGCGCTAATCCTGAATCGAAGTCCTCTGTATTAATATCAATACGTTCTTTTTCATCTCCACGAATAACTTTCTTAACCGTCCATACCATTTGTTTAATGAATGGATAGAATAACACAGTACCAACTGCATTAAAGATAATATGTGCAACCGCTATCTGCATCATCGGTTCTAAACCTAGCATACCTGTAAGATAATCGATAGTTGTTAAATAGACCGGTAACATTAACATTGCGACAACCGTCATTAATACATTAAATAGAGTATGAATACCAGCCGCACGACGTGATGCAAGTGATCCACCCATCGCAGCTAATGCGGCTGTTACAGTTGTCCCAATATTTGAACCGAAAACGAATGGCAAAGCAGCCGCAAATGGCATACCGCCTGCTTCATATATTTTCTGAATAATCCCAATCATTGCGCTGGATGATTGAATCACTCCAGTCATCAATATACCACCACCTACAGCCCACCAAGGATGAACTGACATGGCCATTGTTAAATCATGGAATGCTTGAATATCTTTTAATACTTTTAATGCGTCTCCCATTAACATTAAGCCATAGAATAACATCCCAAAGCCTAGCGTAATTTCTCCAACATAACCTTGTTTCTTACGTTTTGAGAACAAGAGTAACATTGCGCCAAGGAAAATAAAGAACAATGAGTATTTTTCAACTTTTAAACCAACTAAGAAGGCAGTAATGGTAGTCCCAATATTTGCCCCAAAAATAATTCCAACAGTTTGATCTAATCTCATTAATCCTGCACGTACGAAACCGATTGTGATTGCGGTCGTGGCAGATGATGATTGAATAACAACAGTAACTAAAATACCGATAATCAACCCCATCCAAGGTTTGGATGTATATTTGTCGATAATGTCTCTTAATTTATCTCCGGCTAATGACTTTAAGCCATCACCCATAAACTTAATTCCAAATAAGAATAAACCTAAGCCCCCTAAAATAGCTTGCCAATTGATATCCATGAAAGTAACTGTACTTGTTAGAATCATATGTTCTCCTTTAATCGCTTTCTCATTATAATTGATAACGCTTTTTAACAAAACAACACTTATGTTAAGATTTTGTTAATTTTCCTTAAGAAACGTCAATGCACAACGAATCAATGTCTCAGATAATATTTTAAGATTAATATCATCAAAATAAAAATCTGGATGATGATGCGAAATAGGCTGATTTTTCATAATTCCAACATACATGAAACAACTTGGTACTTTCTGTGCAATATACGCGAAGTCCTCTCCACCCATATCTGGTTTGTCCAATAAATTAATCCTGTCTTGAGAAACAAATTCGTTAATTGCTTTATACGCAATTGATGTCATTCTTTCGTCATTCACAAGAACCGGATAGGCTGGTTGATATTCAAATAGTGCCTTACCTCCATAACTTAGTGCCACATTCTCAACCAAATTTTTCATTTGATTAGGGACAACAGCTCTAACATCATTATTTAAGGTTCGAAGCGTTCCTTCCAAAATAACTTCTTCAGGAATAATATTAGGTGCAGTTCCGCCATGGAATTTACCGACTGTTATTACACACGATTCTAGCGGACTAATTTTTCGTGAAATAATTGTTTGAAGTGTTACTACAATTTGCGATGCGATTAGAATTGGATCAATTGCTAGATGTGGAGCTGATCCATGTCCACCAACACCATTAACTGTTATTTTAAAGTTATCGGGTGATGCCATCATTACACCTGGTTTAAGTGATATGGTTCCTTCTTTACTTGAACCCCATAAATGAGCCCCAAACGCCGCATCAACACCCTCTAATGCGCCTTCTTCAATCATAGGCAATGCACCACCATCAGCTTCTTCAGCGGGCTGAAATAGGAATTTAATCGTGCCATGAATCTCATCTTTCATTTGATTAAGAATCGCTGCACTCATACATAACCCAGCTGTATGACCATCATGACCACATGCATGCATTCTACCTGGTACCTTAGACGCAAATGGATTATTAGGATTCTCATCCATTGGTAGAGCATCTATATCTGCACGAAGTAATACTATCTTTCCTGGTTTGTTTCCTACGATTGTGGCGAGAATTCCTGTTTTCGCAATACCTGATTTATATGGTATCTCGTGCTTATCTAAAAAATTCATCACCTTTTGACTCGTTTTGAATTCTTCAAACGCTATCTCTGGTTCTTGATGAATTGATTGTCTTAAAAGACTTGTCTCAATATAGTATTGTTCGATCAATTGTTTAATCATGTAAACCTCTGTTAACATTTTAACACTTAAATATAGATAATCTAAAATGATTTATCGATATAGTTAAGTAAATTTATATAATTTAACTTATAATAATTTATATGAATATATATTTCATAATTAGTTATATAATCTTTCTTACTTTACTCATTTTTGTGTCTATTTTTAAACACTCAAAATATCGATTAATCTTAAAACTAATCACATGTACACATTATCTTGGTTTAGCGTTATACGCTATACATTTTCAACCAATTCATTTACTAAAATATCTATTAATGATGGGATTAATATTCTCGTTTTTAGGTGATTTATTTCTTGGATTAAAAGACAAATTAAAGATTGGTTTTTTACTAGGTATTGGTACATTCTCAATTGCACAATTGTACTATTTACTCTACTTACAATTAAGCCAATTCAACTATTGGCCATTTATCCTATCGATTATTTTTATACTACTTTTCTGGCAATATGTTAGATTTAATCCACATATTCGGTTTACGCAAAAAGCGCACTTTCTTATTGTGTATGTTTTTCTTTTAAGTAGTACAATGTTTAGCTCAATATTTCATTTAGCGTATAACCAGAGTTATCCTATTCTTATTCTTTCGATTGGTTTCATGTCTTTCTTTATCTCTGATATGATCTTATTCCATGTTTACTTTATTGAATATAAATACAAATCACTTATATTCTTCTATTTAATCTTCTATCATTTTGCTCAATGTTTAATTGCATATTCACTATGGTTATAAAAAAAGGGCACTGCCCTTTTATAAATAGAATTCGATTGGTTGATGATATAAATGTTTCTTAGGATCAGATAAGAACTGTATTAAATCACCATTGTATACTTGTTCAAACTTAGAATGTTGTAAGAAATCGGAAGGTTTTACGAGTTCTGAAGGTTTTGATGTAAAATCAACACCACCTTGCTTTAAGACTTCCCCAACGAACTGTGAACAGAAAAACGCATTATTTCGTTTAATTGGTACATTCACAATAAATCCTGCAAACCCAATTAAATTATAACTATAGATATACTTCTCATTCTCAAACTTGTTTATTGACTCCAATATTCGCGCATACTTTTCTGCACTTACGGTTTTCTTTAATACAATACAACTTGTACTTTCAAAGTGTTCATAAATTTGTGTTTCGATTTCATTCACAAATCCACCAACAATTGGGTTCTTAGGATGTTTACGTCCAAAACTATAGATTGCTTTAAAATCATCATTTAAGGCGATAGATACATGATTAAACCGTTGTCTTGTATAAAAACCAATTGCAGTAGAAAACAAACTACCGGTATTGGTTAATAATATATAGATCGTTTTTGTTAAATCTTGGTTCATAGTGTAAAATTAACTGCTTTCTTAAGTAAACTTGGATTCATTCTATCATGGTTTGAAAAAATTATGAATATCATTTGATTAAGCTATATGATTGCTTAATAATGGCTTATCTTATCTAAATTGAGCTAAAATACCACTTCCTACCTTTAACCATTCTTTATCTACTACATATATACGATTTCCAGATAATATTACCTTTTCCGCAAATTCTTCAAATATATCGATATCTGATTTCTTATTTACATCTACCGTTTGGTTTTCCCAATCGACAAAACCATAAAGTTTACGATCATCGATAAGGAATAATGTTTCAACTTGATTGGATTTAATTGATTTAACAATCTGATGAATATCTTCACTGGCTTTACTTAATTCAATCGATTTACGAGCTCTATCTGTCATTCGTTTCAATTCTTCTTCAAATACATTCTCAATTAGTTTAGTGGATTCTTCTAATAGTTCTTCATTTGTCATAGAATCAGGTGATTTAATAATACCCTTTTCATAAAGATATTTATTCTTGTTAATCTTACGATATAGAATATGTGTTTTAGGTAAACTTACTAATACAATCGGAAGTGGTTTGTCTTTAGTTAGATGTGTATGGACTGTTTGTTCTACATATCGAATGTATTTTTCTGTATCAATATCGATATCATCTTTTTTACCACCATGACCATGTGTCATACCTTGCACGCCTGGCGCACTAAAGCCACCAACAGTACTGAAGTTTTCAGTTCTTTGATCACCTATTACATCTTTTGCCTTAACAAGTACACTTGGATCGAGTTTAACCGTTTCAATTGATTTACCGTTTACTTCATATAACTTAAAGTAGTCTCGATTTAGAGCTAATATATAGAAATGCACTAAATTTTGAAACATCCGAATAAGTGGTTTAAAATTCAATCGTTCTGAATAACTTACTTGGTTGGTTATTTCAAATGGTAATCGATAAATATAACAATTCTTTTCATTTAAGAATATCGCTAATCCAGCTTGATTGAATGACCAAAAAGGACTTTCTTTCTCAAGTGTATAGAGTGGTTCTAGAAATTCTTCTATTTCGATTTTATTGTAATCTTTAACCAATTTATCCTTAGCTTGAGCAATTAAGTTCTTGAGCACAATTCGATCATTCTTACTTTCATTAGAGTGATTGTGCGTTGTAAGATATAGACTTATAAATGGACCTTTTTCATTAAACGGACAATCGGTAGGGAAATTATTAAGCATTAAAACTGACATAATAGTCCTCCTTTTTAATGAATGATATGTAATCATCTTTATACGCACATTATAGTCCTAGATGAAAAAGATTGCGACTATTTATATCAAAAAAAAGGATATCATTTCGATATCCCGATTTATTATTCTAAATTCTCTCCATTACTCGAAATGACATTCTTATACCAATAGAATGAATCTTTACGATATCGCTTCATTTCACTTGTTTTAGCCTTTTCATCATCTTCATCACGATCGACATAAATGAATCCATAACGTTTATTAATTCCTTCTCGAGTAGAGACTAAATCTACGGCTGACCAAGGGCAGTATCCAAAGATATCGATGCCTTCATCTAATCCAAGTTTAATTTGCTTAATGGTTTCGCGCAAATGTTCAATTCTGAATTGATCATGAACTGTTCCATCTGCTTCTAGTGTATCTGGACGTCCATAACCATTCTCAGTTACAATGACAGGCAAATGATAACGATCATTGAGTCGTCGAGCGGTAATTCGTATACAGTAAGGATCATACGCATTTCCATCTACAGAATTAATTGCGAAATGTGGATTACGTACAGCTTTACCTACCCCTGGTTTTTCCATGAGTTTAATCAAATAGCTGATATCCATATTATTTGCGCCTGAAAAACCACTAAAATCTTGTTTATAGAATTCAAGATACTCAGTTGTATCATTTCCGTAACAATTGAATCCAATGAAATCAGGATGGCATGTCTTCATGATTTCGAAATCACCATCTTCGATTGTAATAGTTATGTTATTATCTCTAAAGTACTTCCATACACTCTTCGGATATGTACCAAAAACGAGTGAATCAAGATAGAAGTTATTTCTTAAGTCATCCATATTCATTGCGGCAAGTGTGTCTAATGGATGACTTGAGGCTGGATATGAAGTAGTAATATTAGGAGCTGGTCCAATCTTCGCGTCTGGACACATTTCATGACATAAGTGAATTGCCTTTGACTGTGCAAGTATTTGAACATGTGCTTGCGTATATAAGTTACTTGGATCACTAATTTTAAACGTTCCACCCATCATATCGACTGCCCCAAAGTAAATTAGCATGTTCTGTTCGTTGTAAGTCAACCAATATTTAACATCATCTTTATAGTGTTCAAATAACACTTTACAGTAATTAACATAGGCATCCATCATTTTACGATTAGACCAATCACCATATTTCTGTTCAAGTGCTAATGGTAAATCAAAGTGGAAAATCGTAACTACTGGTTCGATTCCATACTTATGACATTCATTGAAAACATTCTTATAGAATTCGATTCCTTTAGGATTTATTTCACCTTCACCATCAGGTAAAATACGCGCCCAAGTAATTGACATACGATACGCTTTAAAACCCATTTCAGCCATTAATGCGATGTCTTCTTTATAATGATGATAGAAATCAGATGCATAATGGAAACTACATTTACCTGGATTCTGATTACGAACATCCCATGTTGTTAATCCTTTTCCATCTACATCATATGCACCTTCTATTTGAGCACTGGATGAACTAGCGCCCCATAAGAAGTCTTTTGGAAATTCATTTATCATTTTTTCTCCTTAAATAGAGGGCAGGATTTCCTGCCCATTAATCATTTATTTTTTAGCTTCAGCTTCTTTAATAACTAATTGTGCATCATATGCTTTAAAGAATGGATAGTAAATTACTGCAGTTATTGGAACCATTAACCATGAGAATAATGCATTCTTCCAGCTTAATGTGCTTAGGAACTCTCCAATACCAATAGGCATTAAAGACATAATTAGGATAAATCCAGGCGTCAAGAAACCAATACTGTATCCAACCCACATAAGAACTGCGACGATTAATCCTTGTAAGATAAATGGAATCGCAAGAATTGGATTAAATGCGATTGGTAATCCGAAGATAACAGGTTCATTTACACCGAAGATACCAGGAACCCATGACACTTGACCAATGGCTTTCATTTGTTCAGACTTAGCTTTATAACGACTTAGTAATGCAAGACCTAATGTATTACCTGTACCACCGGCTAATGCACAAGCGCCAAATAAGAATGAAGCATTAAATACAGGAGGTAATCCTTGAGCAACCAATCCAGCATTAGTTGTGATTGCGCCAATCATAACTGGAATTAAGAATGGATATACAATCATTGTTCCATGAACACCAACTGTCCATAGTAATAATGCGAAGATAATTACAACAAACATACCTGGTACAGATCCTAGAATCATTGAAACTGGAATCGCAAAGACTGCGAAGATAACGGAAGGAATATCCAAACCAATCGTTAATTTTAGAGTTGCGTTTAATCCATACAATACGATTGTATTTAATAATAGCGGAATCATTGATGAGAATGAATCTTGTAAGAATTGAGGAACAACTTCTGGCATCCGAACAACCCAATTGCGCTTAATCGCGAAATGACTGATTTCAACAGATGCGAGAGATAGTAAGATAGCGGTAAATAATCCAGGTGCGCCTAACCAAGTAGTCGACATTCCAGTGAATGTAGAAGTGCCATCTGCTAGAGTCACTGTTTGTAGTGGAGCAACAACCAGAATAAACATTAACATTGCGACAATACCAGCACTTAATTGGTTCATCTTATAATACTTAGCTAAGCTAAACGCAATCGCAAACGCTACAACAACAGCGATTAATCCCATTGTCATATCATAAGGAACAGATAAGATTGTTTGAGCACTTGCAGCCCATGAAAGTGAGAAACCGAATGCGTTGGCTAATACACCACCTTCCGCAAACATTCCAATAATTGTTTTCGCAATTTGTACGAATGCGGCAATAATACTAATACCTACTGATGTTTGTAAACCTGCAGAAATCGAAGCGAAGTGGCGTTCAGTGGTTAAGAAAGTTCCAATTGGTAGTATAACTTTTTGAAGCTTACCCATGAATCCGTTTTGTTCAGACATAATATTTCCTCCTATTGTCCTTATTTATTTAAGAGCGCATCAACTTGTTTCATGATGTTCTCTACATTGCCTACGGCGTAATCAAATGATTGTATTTGTGATACTTGTATCGATATATTATTTTGGATTTCAGTAGCTTTATATGAGATTTGAGGCCCAAGTAATACAATATCGTACCCTTTCCAATTTTCTTCATATTCACTTAATCCAAATGCTTTAACTTCTAAAGCTCTATTTTTCTCTAATCCCCATTTTTCCATCTTTTTCATAAGAATACTTGTGGACATTCCACCAGCACAAATTAACATTATTTTCATTGTTCTACTCCTTTCTTATCTGCCTTAGATTCATGTAATAGAATCATTTCTTGGATTAATTCAAGAGCTAACATACTTGTCATAAGATGATCTTGTGCATGGATTAAGAGAACGTTGAGTGTTACACTCTCACCATTTGCCTCAGATACTAATAAACTAGTTTGTGCTTGGTGCGCTTTAGTAGAACTTTGTTCTGCTTGTTTCATTAATGATTTGGCTTGATCGAAATCTTTTTCTCTAGCACTTTTTAATGCTTGAAAAGCATGCGTTCGCGCTTCACCAGAATACGCAATTAATGTCATTGCGATTTCTGCATTTTCATATTCATTCATAATAAATCTCCTATAGTTTTTTAATAATACATACAATATTCGCAATCTCATCATCGTTCACAATAATCCCAAAACTTCGTTCGATCGGTTTAAGTAATCGAACTAATTCTTTGGTTAACGTTTCGTATTTCACAAAGATTTGTTCACGTTTGCGATTTAGAGGACTTGATTCTTTTGATAATGAACGATTGATACTTGATGCGATATGAATAAATAAGCCTAATTTCTGATCCATATCTAGTGTTTCATTCGATACTGTTTCAATTGAATCTAATAGATTTGGTAGATACTTACGAATTTTTTGTATATCGACAAATTCTAGAGAATCATCGAGATAGTCGTATATCGCTTCCATATCTAAGCCTTTATCCCCGATTGGATTAAACTCTAATAATTGGTCAATCTTTTCGGGTGGACATTCAAATACATCTTGAATAGAGATATAGGGTATTCCAAATAAATTTGGATTGTACGTTCCTACAAAACTCTTGATTGAATATACTTCTAACAAATCTTTAACTTTATCAACGAGCGTTTTACGATCACTAATTGCCAATGGAATAATTTCACGAGGTTTCGTAGAGTAACGTTCAATGTATTTCTTTAATTCTTGTGCGCCACCTTCACCTGTTGCACATAACGTTACATAAATAGGTGCTTTGTACTTGTACTCATCTTGAGCATAAATTTGTTGGATGTTCTGGAGTAAGTGATGATATGTGTTATCGATATCTTCATCTAACATCGAACGTCTTGCGGCATCGATACCAAGCAATGTTATCGGTAAATAGAGTTGACGTATTTCAATACCTGTTTCCTTAGCGATGTTAATTAACATATCTTTGAAAGAACCCATGTCATAAATTACGATGATTCCTTTACCTTGATGGATTCGAACAATTAAATCTTTTAACTGTCCATAACTATCCATTGGTTCGCTATCAAGCGACATATCAAACCCAAACGTGTTATCTGCTTGTACTAAGGTATTCACAACAGTCGCTAAACTCGAAGCGGTTTGATGACCATGCATACAATATAATAAGACAGGTTTAGTATTTGACTTCGTAGTATCTTGATTCACTAAGAACATCGTTAGAATGACCGCTTCATCGACTGGAATCCGTGTGTTCATACTTTGTTCTAGATGATGGATAAACTGTAAACAGTAAATATATTCATTGTTGAATTGGGAGACAACTTGCATGATTTGTTGATTACCCAATTTTTGACTACGTCCATTATTTTCAAGTAATGAACCAACATGTAAAGCTAAACCATAATAGAGTGACATTGGATACATCACATTAAACTTATCTTGAGCTGTATCAAGGAATTGTTTTACTTCTTCAATAATCTTGCGATCCACAACTTTTGATAGTTGACCAAGATTCATAACTTGCTTCGTTAAGTAACGTTGATAATCATCGAAAATTGTTTGGATATGTGTACTTGTTAAAAGATCAATTTCTTCATCTTGAAGTCCTCTTTCTTTTAACTCATCCATTTTGTGTCCAATCACTTCATAGATACTTTCACGGGTTGATTGTATTCCAATATTCTTCTCAATCATGTTTTGGCTTGAGAATACATAGTTATACTCTTCAGGCACAATTCGTTCTATTTCATCCCGATATTTCTTATAATTTAAGAATCCTTGACGAAGATTATCATTGAAATCACTTATTAGAATTAGGATGTTCTTATCTAATTGTTTACGACTTCTAACAAATGCATTTGCACATGCGATACGAATTGAGACATCCAATTGACGAACATTATTAGGTAATTCCAACAACATTAATCCTCGTATAACTTCATTCGTCACTTCAAAAGTTTGTTTTGCTTGAACCGCTTGTAAGGCAAAGAAATGATTAATTAATTGAAGGCGTTCTTTCATTGGACGATTCACTAAAGTCGGTAACTTAATATGAATTCGAATCTTTTGAGCATAATATTCTATAATCTCAGAATTCACATTCTCGTTACACGCCAATATGATTGATGTATTAATCTTCTTTGTTTGATCAGAATCAGAATATACAAGTTCTTGATTCTCAATGAAATTAATAAGTCTTGATCGATCTTTTCCAATTAATAAATCAACTGAGTCTATGAATAGAAAACCACCCTCTGCCTGTTCAAAGAAATTCCCTTGTTTATGTCCAAATAAATCTTCAGATAACTTATCCTCATGTCCTAAATAGTTCTTACAATTCACTCGAATAAATGGGGCAGTCCTTGGCATTACGTTTTGTTCAATCGCAAACTCATGAATCAAATGCGCAAACAAACTTTTACCTGTTCCAGTTTCCCCCACAATTAATACACTGAAACCTGGTTGCGGATAAAGTACCGCTGCCTTAATTAGACTCACCGCATTCTTCAAACTTCCATCATGACCAATCAAATTATCGAAACAAGAATTTTGTTCATTAACTATTATTTCTTGTTTAATTCGATAGAGTACTGGTCGATTGTTTGATTTCTCAACATATCCTTCCTCAACCAATTCATTTAATGCGGTACTCACATTAGATCTTTGCATATTCAATCGATTGGATAATTCAATTGTTGTTAAACCATCTTTTTCGTTCGAAAGACTTTGGTTTATTTGTTTTAATAGATTTAATACTTTTTCGTTGTTTTTTTTCATAGAACACCTCAATTAAATCTATACACTATAAACACTAGAAATTCAATTAATCTTAAGACGACCCTAGAATAACTCATCATTTAATATGCGTCAAACAGGATTACTCACTTAAAAACTGTTAATTTATACACTAATTGACTGATTTATTGTCTAAATTTATACAACATTACTGTTTCAAGATTAAATTAATGTATTTTTAACCATTGTGTCTAGATTTTCGAGTCGAAAACTACAAATGTATATCTAGTGTATAGATTTGTATACTTTAATCAGTTTATGTGCAATTGGTATAAACAGAATAAAAGCCAAAAATTGGCTTTATTACGACATTTACATTTAAGATTTATAACAACTTAGAGTTTAACTCATCACCAACGATTCATAACCTTTTCCGCAAATCCAATTAGTTTATTGACGATTAATTTTGTCCCATCATCCAGTATTACATATCCTGTAAAGTGACCAAATACTTGGTGTTGTTTAGATTCTAAAACGAGTACTTTTGTATTAGATGAACGATCTAATAAAGGGATAAAATCCATTTCGAAACGACCATCATCACTTATGAATTTCCAAGGGGATAAATAGTTTTCCGTTCCATCTGCTTTTTTAGGGATTTTAAATTCGACTTGACTCAATTTATGCGCCTTACCATCATAAAATAACATATTCTCAGTAGCGGCAGATGTATTCCCAAATCCAAATCCGATATTGAACCCAAACGTTTTATTGTCAATTAAGCCAGATGCACTACCCCAATACCAGGTATTGGCATAGGTCCAAACACCTCTACCCCAATCCAACACTCCAAACGAATTACTTGGTTCAAACACAAATTTCATTGAACCAAACATAATTATCCCTTCTGCTCGCATACAATTGATTTTCTGATTGTAGTAAAAGTGCTTTTCTTTATCAAATGGAGTCGCAATGACCATACTTTCGCTTGGAATTTGACTTAAAATTATTTTACCGGATAACGGCGTATTCTCTTTGAAATTAGACACATTAAATTCGAGTATTCGATTATCATGATCTAGATAAAATCGTATTTGATGTGTTTTATTACTTACATATACTTCTTTTTGAGTTGAAGTAGATGGTAGATTCTTTTTCCCGAATGTTAACCATTGCATAAAGCTTTGGGTTATCTCAGTCTTTTGATCAAAGTCAAATAGAGTAATTGAATCAAGTCCCATATATGAGTTATCCGCTACGGTCAACGCAATTCCAAAATGTTCATTTAATACACAATAGTAGTCCCATTCTTTTATACGAAATCCATTCGCTTTAATGTCGTTACGATTATAGTTAAATAACGCTTTCTTCGCATAACCTGGTTCTAGAATATTACCTTTAGAATCAAGTAATTGCACTAACTTGGTAATCTCGTTTTGGATCATTATGGTCTCCTATAGATTAATGATTATAAGTTCATTATTATCCTTAAATTAGAAGAATACAAGATGATAGGAAATAAAAAAGTTGAACTTTTCGAGTCCAACTTGTATTTATCATTCTTCTAATAATTTATTCTTTACAATATCGATCAATACCGGCAATCAATACACGTATCATATCTCTAACTTTAGGTTCAGATACTTCACCGATTAACTTAGATTGAATCGATGTTAATACACCGTAATACACAACATAAATCATATCCGCAACTTGATTAGGATCGACATCCTGTCTTATTTCACCTTTTAGTTTAGATTGATTAACGTAATCTATTTTCTCTTGATAAATATCATCATTCATCTTATCAAACTTTATTTTAATCAAATGCAATTCTGGAATAGAATCCATCCCAAAGAAGAAATTTGGTCCATGTAATGTGTTACGTTCAACACAGTCGAATATGACATCTTCTACGAAATTAATAAATGGTTTATTGGATTGAATAATCTTTGCATGAGATTCTCTAACATCATGATCGAATTGATCGAATGCGGCATTATATAAACCCAACTTATCTTTGAAATGATAATAGATTGGACCTCTTGAAAACCCTAGCGCATCAGTTATATCAACTAAATTCGTTGCGGCATACCCTTTTATTGAAAAGATTTCTATCGATTTTTTAATCAAGTCTTGGATAGTATCAGAATAGTTATTATTCACAAATAGAAACTCCTTTCACGTTGATTTAATGGTAACATTCTTCCTATGTGTTTACAAACTTAATTCGATTTTTAATATTTGTGAATTATCTAACAATATTGTGTTGAAATTTCACAAGTAATAAAATATAATGAAAAAGGAATATACATACATGCATGTATAATTCACTCATCGGGTGAATTTATTTCGAGACAAGGTCATTTTTTAAAACAGGAGGAATAATTTTGGAAAAGTATTTAAGAGTTTTAAGCCTATCACTCTTTCTTTTAATTGCGCTTGTTGGTTGTTCACAAACAAGTGAATCGAAATGGGTTGATGGTCAATATGAAGGTAGTGCTGAAGGTTTACATGGTGAAGTTGTGATGAGTGTTACTGTAGTGAATGGAAAAATTACTACGATTGACGTCGTTTCACAATCAGAAACTGAAGGTATATCTGATTTAGCGTTTGTTGAGATTCCAAAAGAAATTATTGATGAACAAAGTATTGAAGATGTTGATACCGTAACTGGAGCTACGATTAGTTCTAATGCGGTAATTGGCGCAATAACCGTTGCTTTAGAGAAAGCAGAAAAATAGGAACATAACGTGCAAAAATTAAAAATATTTGTCATAGTCAGTTTATTGATGGTTAGTCTATTAAGTGGATGTACAACAGATAAAGTTGATCCTAACACTAAAGAATTATCCTATGATGTAGTTGTAGTTGGTGGTGGTGCGGCTGGTCTATCTGCAGCAATTGAAGCTGCTAAAGCGGGGTCATCCGTTGTTCTATTAGAAAAATTACCGATGGTTGGTGGTAGTACAATGTTATCTGGCGGTATCGTTTATGGTACTGGTTATGGTATTCAAAAAGAAGCTGGTGTTACAGATTCCGTTGATGATTTAGTTGCATATTGGTTAGAAAAATCAGATAACGTTGCGAGTGAGCCTTACTTAAGATTCGTAGCGGAACGTTCTGGCGCAACCATTGATTGGTTGGTTGACCTTGGCGTTGAATTTGGTGTACCATATGCTACTGGTACATCTCCAGTATTACGTGCTGTCTCTACTGCGAATCATGGAATTGGAATTATTGAACCATTGAAAGTTGAAGCTGAAGCGAATGGTGTAGAAATTATGTTACAAACATCTGCACAAACTTTAACTGTTGATGAAAACAACAATATTACTGGATTAGTTGCGGTTGATAGTGAAGGTGTAACATTAAACATTACTTCCAAAGCTGTTATTCTTGCGACTGGTGGATTTGATCGTAATAGTGAATTAGTCACAACTTATGCATCTGTTGCGGCAAACCAACCAACATTCTCTGGTGTTGGAAATACAGGTGATGGCTTAAATATGGCAGTTTCGGTTGGGGCTGATGTTGTTTCCAATGGTGGTGTTATTGGATTTAGAGCAGTAGAAGGTGAATCTGCTTATACGACTGATATTTGTTTATTAATGTGGATGCCTTACCTTTATGTAAATCTTGATGGTAAACGTTTCGTTAATGAAACAATTGACTATCCTTTATTCTATGAAGAATTGATTAAACAACGTGATGGTGTTTCTTACCTAATCTTTGATCAAAATACGTATTCAGAAGCTCTTGATAAAGCAGTTGAAAAAGGTTCTGCATTTGTATCCGATTCGCTTGAAGATTTAGCAACTCAAGCTGGTATTGATCCAGTAGAGTTCGCTAAAACAGTTGAGAATTACAATACAATGATTGACAATGGAGTAGATACTGAATTTGGTAAAGCTGTTGTTGGTTATCCGAAAGTGAATGTGCCTAAATACTATGCAGTAAAAGTTGTTCCAGCAATCTTAGGTACAATGTCAGGTATTAAAACTGATTTAGATGCACAAGTATTAGATGCAGATGGTAATCCAATCGTTGGTCTATTTGCGGCTGGTGAACTTGCGAATGGCGATTTCTTTAATCGTGTATATCCAGCAAGTGG
>DASSDQ010000036.1:0-3120 GCA_035697025.1 Erysipelotrichaceae bacterium
ACAAGATGTGGATTGTAATGCGGCACAGATATTATCCGCATTAGGTTGTATGAATGGATCAAAATCAATTCCGACTAAATATAAGAAACCAATAAAAGATCGATTGGATACCTATTTACGAGTTGATAAGAAGATGAGTATAAAACAACTCGCAAAAGATACGTTTGCGTGCTTATAAGGAGAATTAATTTCAATGGGAAAAATTGTCGTGGTTGGAAGTATTAATATGGACTATACAGCGCTATTAGCTGAATTACCTCATCCAGGTGAAACACTTATGGCTAAAGGATTCAAGATGTCAGGTGGAGGTAAGGGCGCAAACCAAGCAATGGCTGCGGCAGCTTTCTCAAAAGATGTCTTAATGATTGGATGTTTAGGGGATGATCCAGCTGGACACGCATTACATCAGAAGATGCAAGATAAAGGTATTGATGTATCATGTATTGAATTTACATCTGTCCCAACAGGTAATGCATTAATTTATGTGGCGGAAGAAGGCAAAAATACAATTGTAGTATACCCTGGCGCAAACCATGAATGTACAATTGAACGAGTTGAGAAATATCGCAGTGTTATTGAGAATGCGAGCTTAGTGATGATGCAGCTGGAAATACCGATGGAAACCGTTGAATATGTCGCAGATATGGCATTTAAAGCTAACGTTCCTGTGTTACTTAATCCTGCACCTGCTCAAGCATTATCAACTGAATTAATTAGTAAGATTACGTATTTAACACCGAATGAAACTGAACTATTACGTATAACAAATCAATATGATGCGTCTAAAGGTGCTAGTGCTTTACAACATATGGGTGTAAAGAATGTGATTATAACCCTTGGTTCAAGTGGATGTTATATGAAAACTGAATATGAAGAAGCACGTATACCAACATTCAAAGTGAATGCGATCGATACGACAGCAGCTGGTGATTCGTTCAGTGGTGCATTAGCCGCACATCTAGCGAAAGGTACACCATTAAAAGAAGCACTTAAAATCGCAAATGCGACTGGTGCTCTTACCACTACTAAAATTGGTGCACAAGAAGCTCTACCGACTGAAGAAGAAGTACTAGATTTAATTAAAAAAAATCAATAATATGCTAAACCTCATATATATGAGGTTTTTAATTGTGTAAACGATAAGAAAAAAAGCGATTTGTTATTAACAATTAATCGCTTTTTACTTAAGTTTTAAATAATGATTTAAATATAATCAATAGAATTCTATCTCAACAATCTCATACCCATTTGCAAGTAGGAAAGAGGTTAACAATTGTTCAATTCTCTTATCAGCTTCATCAAGAAACCCTTGGCTAATTTTCTCTTCCTCAAGTTGCTTCTTATTTGCGTTTATTTCATCGAATATTATTTGTGTTGGGTAGTCTGAAAATATATTTCCAGTAACATCTTCAACTTTTGCTGAATTTGTATCTACGACATTATCAAGTATTTTTGATCTTGGTACTCTTGCAGATATCTTTTTTAAATTAGAGTCATATGATATTTGAACTTTTGACATATCTGTTCCAGCTTTTAAATATCCAGAATACTCAATTAATTTTATCGTTTCGGCAAAATTAATATCAGCACCTAAAACTGTTAAAGTTTTATCAGTTCGACTTATAATGACGTTACTGTATTCATATCTAAGTGTTGTCCATTCAGATAATTCTACAAGTCTTTCTTGCATAAGGGATGTTTCTGATTCTTTGTTTGATGTAATTTTTAACAATCCACTGTTACTCAAAAATAGAAAAACGAAAGTTAAAAATACAAACAATAATACTACACCAATTAATTTTTTCATTGTGTGGCCCCTAGAAATTTAATACTCAAAATTCTAACTGGTTTTATTGTAACATAATAGAAAAATCCTTTGAACAAGCATTGAAAATAGTTTGAGTTACTTTATATTGCTTGACGCTCTAACTGGCTTATTCATGTATGAAAAATTTGGAAGAGCTATTTGATTAAAAAACAAACAACAAAATGACAAACTGAAGAAAGTGTTGAAATATATAGAAGATACAAAATCAAAGATATTTATAAAGTTTTTTAAATTAATAATAAATGTTGACAGACTAACAACTGTTAGTATATACTTCAATCGTACTAACAACTGTTAGTTTGGAGGAACTATGTTTAACCTAAATCAAACACTTACACTTCTAATACCAATCTCCGCATTAATCTGGTTAGTTGTATCAATCTACCAATTAAGAACTAAAAAAATAACAACGGTATCATTTATTGCGTACTTCATGTTTGGATTACTAATTTGTATTATGGCTGCTTATCGTGATGGATATGGATTTTCTGATTCATCGATTATTCCGTTAAGTAGTTTGTTTTCAACAGTACTAACGATTCTTGGATTGAGTTTGTTTGTAATAATGGTTGTTGGAATATTAAGTAAGAACATTCAAACAAAAACCAACGTATTTACTGTAATGATTCTAATCTTCGTGATAAAGTTTGCGACAGTTGAAATGATTGCGTTAGGTCAAAACTTATGAACATAACACTAATACATGGGACAAACCGAAGAGGAAGTACCTATCATATTACACATCAAATTATAGAAAACTTAGATCCACGTATACATCCGATCATTACCGAATATTTTGTGCCTCAAGCACTGCCTCAAGCCTGTGTTGGTTGTTACAGATGCATCTATGAGTCAGAAACGAAATGTCCACACGCGACATCGACATTACCAATTAAACAATCCATGTTAGAAGCAGATCTTATCGTTTTAAGTTCACCTGTTTATGTATTTAATGTAAGTGGTTCAATGAAATCATTCTTAGATCATTTTGGTTACCAATGGATGTCACATCGTCCAGAAAAAGCGATGTTCAGTAAACTTGGGTTAAGTGTAGTGACTGCTGCAGGGGCTGGATTAGGTTCAACACAGAAAACATTAAAAACAAATTTCCAATTTTGGGGAATTAAACAAACATTTGGATTTAAGCATGCAGTAATGTCTAAGTCATATGATGAAATACCTGAAAAAATCAAAGATCAATTGGATAAGAAAGTAAAACGTATGGCTAAATCATTATCTAAAGCATATCTTTATCCAAAGAAAAAACCGTAATTCAAGACACAACTCTATTT
>DASSDQ010000037.1:0-2154 GCA_035697025.1 Erysipelotrichaceae bacterium
CTAATTTACCGAGGTGCCAAATGGAAAAACTACTAAAACTATTAAGAGATAATGCTCGTTTATCAACAAAAGAATTATCAGTCATGTTAAATAGAAGTGAAACTGAAGTCTCAAATCAAATTTCTGATCTCGAAAATCAAGGAATTATTAAAGGTTATAAAACACTTATTAACGAACAAAAAGTGAATGCTGGTGTTACTGCATTGATTGAATTAAAAGTTACACCAAAGAAAGAATATGGTTTCCAAGACATCGCAGATCGAGTTATGCAATTTCCTGAAGTGGAAAGTATTTATCTTATGGCAGGTGATTATGATTTAGCTGTATTTGTTAAAGGTGAAACGATTCAAGATGTCGCAATGTTTGTCGCAAAACGATTATCACCTCTTGATTCAGTTATTTCTACCGCAACTCATTTTGTGTTACAAAAGTATAAACAAGATGGTGTAATTCTTGATGATTCAAAAAATAATGACATAAGAAGTCAAATGGTAAAAGAATGACTAAGCCTTTGAAAGTAAATAAATACCTCGCCACAATTCCAGATGCGATTATAACGAAATATTTAGAAATTGGTGCGAATCCTGATGTTATATCCCTTGGCATCGGGGAACCTGATTTCTCTACGCCCTATCATATACGTGAAGCTGCGATTGAAGCACTTTCATTAGGTAAAACATTCTATACTCCAGCCAAAGGATTACTCGGTTTACGTAAAGAAATTGCGAACACAATGAAACGCAAGACACGTTTAGACTATGATCCAAATACAGAAATATTGGTAACGATTGGCGCAAGCGAAGCGATTGAAGTCGCAATCATCACGTTACTTAATGTTGGGGATGAAGTTATCGTCGTTTCTCCAAGTTATTTGAGTTATGAACCCATTGTAAAAATGTGTGGTGGAATCGTTGTGAATGTTGAAACTAAAGAAGAAGATGGGTTTAAACTTAAAAAAGACGCTTTACTTGAGAAATTAAGTGATAAAACACGTTTAATTCTATTAAACTATCCAAATAATCCAACTGGCGCAATTATGAATAAAGCTGAGCTAAATGAAATAGCCTCAGTTCTTAAAGAACGTGATTTACATGTATTATCCGATGAAATTTATAGTGAATTAAGTTATACAAAAAAACACTTTTCAATTGCGGAATGTGAAGGTATGTATGATAAAACTCTAGTTGTTAATGGATTTTCAAAGACATACGCAATGACTGGTTGGCGCTTGGGTTATGTTTGTGCGACTAAAGAAGTAATCGATACATTAGCGAAATATCATCAATACGCTATACTTTGTGCTCCAACAATTTCTCAGTTTGCGGGGATTGAAGCATTAAAAAATGGTGATGATGCGATTGTCCATATGCGCGATGAATATGACATGCGAAGACGATTTGTTGTGGATCGATTAAACTCAATTGGGTTACCAACATCTAATCCACTAGGCGCATTTTATGTATTTATAAATATCCAATCTACTGGAATGTCTTCAACACAATTCTGTGATAAATTATTAGAGGATAAAAAAGTTGCACTTATTCCAGGTAATGCATTTGGACAAAGTGGTGAGGGATTTGTGAGATTATCTTATTCTTATTCAATTCAACACATAAAAGAAGCATTAAACAGATTAGAAGAATTCATGTTTGATTTGAAGTTGAAAAACGTTTAAATATTGAAACTGAGTTATCTGAATGATGTGTTTGATACTTGTAATCTTCTTCATAAAAATTTCGAATTTGTTCAACTGAGTTTACTTGATTCTTAATACAATAATACGCCATTAATCCACGCATCTTCTTCGCATTATAACTAATAACCTTGTCTTGTCCATCCACATTATCGATAAATTCGATGCGATGGACTTTTTCTTTTAATGGTTTTAAGAAATGACTAAACTCTTGCGAAGCGCAATCAAGTATAAAATCTTCTTTTTTAAAATAAGTAAGAATTTTACTTTTCCAGAAACGATTTAAATTAATATTGTTTAATTTCATCGTAAAATCTAATCGATAGGGTTGTATACCATCATATGGTTTTAAGACACCATATAATGCGCTTATAATCCGTACATGTTCATTTAAGTAATTAATTTCATTCTCAGAGAAATCATTCAGATTAAAACAATCATATACAACACCTTTGTATAAT
>DASSDQ010000038.1:0-5046 GCA_035697025.1 Erysipelotrichaceae bacterium
ATTGAATGGTTTAATGCCTTGTGGTGCTTTACAAACCATGCAAATTGTTGCACTATCCTCTGGTAGTCCAATTACAGGTTCTATCATGATGTTTGTCTTTGGATTGGTCACATCACCTGCTTTAATGGGTATGCAGTGGCTTGGTCTAAGATTAACTCAAGTTAAAGCTAAAACAATTAAACTCGTTAGTTCTATGATTGTGTTATTACTTGGTCTACAAATGATTATTCAGTCACCTATCATCAATAATACAATTAATGGTGTATTCAGAGATGTTAGACAAGCTCCAATTGTAGAAGGTGTACAACGTGTCACATTAACCATCCAAGAAGGTCGTTATGTACTAGACTACAACACGGTACAACCCGATATTCCAGTAGAGTTAAGTTTCAAACACACACAATTCTTAGGTTGTGCAAATCCAATTATCTTAAGCTTTTTAAACAATCAGGTCGTAGATGTGTTAGATAATCCTGATCCTGTCACATTCATTCCAACACAAGAAGAACTAAGAATTCACTGTTGGATGGATATGGATACCATTACACTATATGTAAAAAAACTATAAATAAATTTTATAGTTTTTTTTATTCTGTCCAATATATTCTTGGATTTATGATAGTTATATCCTCTTTAGGTAGATTAAAGTGACTAACAAGATATTCAATTAACTCATCACGATTTAATGTGGTTTTACCTTGAAGTGCACCGCTTGTTCCGTAGTTATCAAAATATCCAAGCTCTTCTAAATCATCTCTTGATAATTTACCAACAGAAGAATTTTTTAGTTGAATGATAAACTCATTTTTTTGTGGTGGTCTTTTACTTTTATTCAAACCAAGCATATCTCGAATAAATTCAACGATTTTCTCAAACATAGGACTCCTTTACCAATTTATAAACACAATTGAGCTATTTCTTCTTTAGTATATCCAATCCTGTCATCATGATTGAATAAAAGAACTAATCCATCATTCTCATCATAACGCGGAATTAAATGGAAATGTACATGAAATACCGATTGTCCAGCTGCACCATTCATATTACTCAATAGATTAAATCCATTCGGTTTCAATACAGTTTGGTAGTGTTGGGTTAATTGTTTCGCAACGGTATGAATATGTTTGATGGTATCACTATCACAATCCAAGAAGTTATCATAATGTTTCTTAGGGATAATTAATGTATGACCTTTTGTGACAGGATTAATATCAAGAAACGCTAAGACTTGATCATCTTCATAAACAGCTTTTGAAGGAATCTCATGATTCGCAATTTTACAGAATACACACATGTTAGTACCTCTTTATTTAATATTAACATAAAAAAAGACTGTGATTAACACAGTCTACTCAGCTAAATAATTTGGATATGTTTGAACAAATACATCATAGATTGATTTATCATAAATTGTAAAATTGTGTTTTACAAAGTATGTTTCTAATGCTTTATCAGAGAATGTTGTATCAACCGCAAATGTATCAATGATTTCTTGTTTCAACTTGTTTGTGTCCGCATTGGTAATTTGTACAATGTAGTTCGTTGTGCCATCTGTTAATACATCAGACAATGTTGGAGTTGTTAAGTAATCCACAAAGTTAATGACTACATCTGGTAAACTACTTGTATTATTAACCAATTCTTCATCGCCTGGGTAAGTTGATGTAGAGTATTTATCCGCAACAACTGAGAAATCTTCACCAGCTTTTATTTCTGCTAAAGCAGCCGCAGCTAACGTCGCATCTGTAATTTCGATTAAACGAATTTTCTTAGGACGGTAACCAGCAACCAACGCATCGAAGTTTTCAGTTAAATACGTATTTACTAAAGCTTCTTGTTGAAGACTAGGTAGAATTCCATTGTCATAATAATCTGTCGTATCTTTATAGCCATAATATTCTAAATAAAGTTCAATATTATCCGTAACAGAATCCGTAAATTGTTTTAATACTTCATCTGCTTCAACTTTCATTTCATCGGTTACAGGTACTTCTTTATTCAAGATAACACGTGTTGCCATTTGTTTGATAATTGCGGTAGAATCCGTAGCCATCATTTGTGAATAAACTTCACCGATAGTGATAGTACGATCACCTACTTTGATCAATACTTCTTTTGAATTTGATACATTGGTTGTTTTATTTCCACAACCTACAAGCAATAAACTTAAACCTAAAATTACGAGTACTTTTTTCATATCTATTCCTCAATTCCCATAAAGCTTAATAATTCAGCTTTTAATTCATCATTACCCATGAAATCAATATTTAATTCTTGAGCTTTTGCCCAAACAATAGTAGGTTCAAGAGTTGTATCACTCGCAAGTAATGCGTCATAGAATTCTTGGTATTCTTTTAATGTTTCAAGGTTTGTTGAATCAACACGAATTAGGTGATAACCATATTGAGTTTTAACCCAATCACTTACTTCACCTTCATTTAAAGCTAATGCAGCACTTAGGAATTCAGGTACATAACTTGTATTAACATCAAGATACCCAAGTTTTCCTTTATTTGTATTGTTTGATGTATCATCTGAATAGTTGGTAACCATTTCCTCAAATGACATGCCACCAGCATACGCTGCTTTAGCTGCTTCGAAACGAGCAGTTTCATCGGCAGTTGGTGCAGCTGGATCTGCCATTGTTACTAATACATGACTCACTACACGTGGTGTATTTACTTCACTAAATGCTGGATAGAGTGTATCCATATTCGCATTTAAATAATCATTCATCAACGCTTGACGCTTGTATACATAGACAAAGTACGTATTTAAGTCTTCTACTTTAGAATAACCTAAACCTTTTAATGCTTCGATTAAATAGGATTCATATTCAGTCCCATAATAACTCTTAAAGCTTTCAGTTACACTTGTCGCATCAACATCTGCTTTAGTTGTAATAACCTCAGTCGTTTCGATTGCACTATCTACAATCGCTTTTTCTAAGAACATATAAACAGCACTAATTCCATATTGTTTATAAAGCTCAGAATAGAATTCATCGGTTGTTACATCTGTATCTGCTACTGTAAATACCACATCTTTTCCACCGACACTCTTAGAGGGTAAGTTATCTTTATTTTGATCATAAACAAAAAACACAATAATGGCACATAATAAAACGGCTACTAAGACAACGAACCATTGTCTTTTTATCACTGCTAGCATTCTAAATCCTCCTGATTAACTTCTTCATTATAGAAGAGTTACCTATAAAACGCAAGAAATCTAAAAGTGCATAAATGGATAAAC
Organism: Erysipelotrichaceae bacterium; assembly: GCA_035697025.1. Classification (GTDB taxonomy): domain Bacteria; phylum Bacillota_I; class Bacilli_A; order Erysipelotrichales; family Erysipelotrichaceae; genus UBA2212. The sequence continues at coordinate 3,256 of DASSDQ010000038.1, forward strand.
AAGGGGTGAGCTATGATATAATTATCACGGTTATGAAACCTTGTTAGGAGTAATAGAATGAATACACTCGAAATAAAAAATCTGCACGTCTCAATTGATGGGAAACCTATCCTTAAAGGCGTTGACTTATTGGTTAATGAAAATGAAGTTCATGCGTTAATGGGACCCAATGGAAATGGTAAATCAACCCTATTGGCCGCAATTATGGGACATCCTAAATATGAAGTTACAGAAGGTACAATCACATTAAATGGTGAGAATGTACTTGAAATGGAAGTGAATGAACGGGCTAAAGCTGGATTGTTTTTGGGTATGCAATATCCACAAGAAATCAATGGAGTCACTATTTCTGATTTCATGAAAGCAGCGCTTAATACACGTAGTGAAAAACCTGTCCCATTATTTACCTTTATTCGTAGTTTAGATTCTGCGATAAAGAAATTAGAAATGAAATCAGAAATGGCTCATCGCTATGTTAATGAAGGTTTTTCAGGTGGTGAAAAGAAACGTAATGAAATTATGCAAATGATGTTACTTAAACCTAAATTTGCGATGTTAGATGAAATCGATAGCGGACTCGATGTCGATGCAATAAAAGTTGTTGCGAGGGTACTGAATGAACAAATTGAAACAAGTCATATGGGGACATTAATCGTATCTCACTATGATCGTTTTTATCAAATGGTTCAACCGACGCATGCACATGTTTTAATTGAAGGTAAGATTGTTATATCAGGTGGTCGTGAACTTGCAACAAAAGTTGATGAACAAGGGTATGATTGGCTTCAAAAAGAACTAGGTATTGAAATAAAAGATGAAAAGACCGCAGTTGTACGCAATGCGATTGGAAGTCTAGGGACATGTGCTGTTAAGGAGTTAAGTGATGTCGCTGAATAGTCATAATGTTAAAGCTGGATTCCAGGAATTAACTATTCATTTAAGCACGACAGATTCATTTAAGCTTGAATCAAAGAAAGATATTGATGCGGATGTATTAATTCATTTAGTTGGTAAAGGCACATCGAATTTAGAGATTATCTTGGATAGAGACGCAAAATTAAATTTGTTCTATTTAAATGAATCCGACGAAGCACATTTAATTGAAAGTTATATATTAAATAAGGATAGTCGATTGGATTTAGCATATGGAGATTTCAATGAAGGCATATGTGAACGTAATACAGATGTCTATCTTGTTGAAACCGGCGCAAGTGTTTATTTAAAAAGTGCAAGTTTAGTTAGATCTGAACGTAGATTAGTGTATCGCTTCAATCATCAAGCTCAATATACGTATGGTGATATGCAAAACTTTGTTGTTACGCTTGATCAAGGGAAACTAAGTTTATATGCAATAGGTAAAATTGAAAAAAATGCGGCGAATAGTGAGACACACCAAACGTCTCGTGTATTAAACTTCAATGCGACGGAACGTGCATCTGTGTATCCTCAACTCTTCATTGACAACAATGAAGTTAAGGCGTCACATGCTGAGAGTAGCGGACAGATTGATCCCGATCAATTGTATTATCTTCAATCCCGTGGTTTATCACCTGATGAATCTGTGAGTTTAATTGTTAAAGGATATCTATCTTCAATTATTGAGAATATTAAGAATGATGATATAAAAGAACGTTTAATGGAATCAATTGAACGAAAGGTAGATGAGGTATGTTCGAGGTAAGTAAAGTTCGTCAAGATTTCCCATTTTTAAAGAAAGCGGATGTTTCAGATAAACCGCTTATTTATCTTGATAATGCGGCGACTACTTTAAAACCTCAAACAGTCATCGAT
>DASSDQ010000039.1:0-6783 GCA_035697025.1 Erysipelotrichaceae bacterium
ATAACTATAATACATACCGAAAGTTTAGTTAATGCATTAGGAGATTATAGTAAATCGCTAATTCAATTATTTGATGACTTAAGTAAAAAAAGATCAATTGAAATACATTTACATACAAAAGGGAGAAAAAATGAAACTAACTGAGTTAAAAATTGGTGAGCCTGCACGTAGAGCATTATTGCTTAATCAAATTGAAACGGTAGAACAATGTTCAAATTATACTAAAAAAGAACTATTAGATCTTCATGGAGTAGGTCCAAAGGCAATACGATTAATCGAAGAAGAATTAGTTAAATTAAATCTAGAATACAAAATAATTAAAAATTAAGCTTCATTTCTGAAGCTTAATTTATTTGATTACGACCATGTTCTTTGGAATAGTATAATCGACTATCCGCAAGAGTTACGAGTTCTTTAATTGTTTCTGCTTCACTACTAGCCGCAGCCCCAAGACTTAATGTAATATTCAAATTCAAATCATTGATATTAAATGCATATTTTTGAACTAGAGATCTTAACTTTTCTCCAACTTTTCGTGCAGTTTTAACGTCAGTATTAATTAAGATTATCGCAAACTCATCTCCACCAATGCGATAACATGTATCGATTAATCGAGTTGAATTCGTTAATACTTCCGATAGAGTCTTAATAACATAGTCACCAATTAAGTGGCCATAGGTATCATTAACAAATTTAAAATTATCTATATCTAACAATAGTATTGAGAATTCTGAAGCTAAACCATGTTCCTTCTGTCTAATCTCAATATTTTTTTGTACATTCAAACTATCAAAGAAATGACGATGATTATATAATCCAGATAAACTATCACGTGTAGATAAGATCTCTAAACGTTGATTCGCTTCCTGTAATTCACGATTTAAACGTTGTAATTCTTCTTCAGCTCTCTTTAAAGGCGTTATATTTCTAGAAGTTCCCCATGTCCCAATAATTTTTCCTTCTTTATCATAAAGTGGATATTTATAGGCCTGAAACCAAACAACATCACCATCGGGTTTATTCCATTTCTCAATTCTTCCAAGGATTGGTCTTCCAGTCTTAATTATAGTCATTTCATCATCTAATGCGGCTTGTGCAAATTCCGCAGGGAAATAATCAAAATCATCCTTTCCCACCATATCACGAACATCTTTTTCATGAAATTGATTCGCATGTGCTTTACTGTTAAGTATAAATTTAGAATCTAAGTTTTTAAAATAAATGGTGTCCTCTGAGTTGTTCATGATTGTTTGCGTCACGAGTTCATCATGAAGGAAAAGATTTTTGGGAAGAGAGTGTTTCAAAATAGCCTCCAGGTTATTTATAGAATGTAATTAAATTATACATCAATCTTTTAGTGTGTACAGTAAGCGCTATCAAAATAATTTAAAAATTGAGATTATTATTTATCTAGTATAATTTATCTTATGATATACTCGAAATATGAGGTGTAATATGACATTAATTCAAGAGTATATAAACAATGCGAATGTGAATCATCAAAAAAGACTAAACGAAATGTACCAATTAATAAAAGGTCTTGTACCAATGGCAGAAGAATCATTAAGTTGGAAAATGCCGACTTTTAAAGTGAAAGGAAATCTTGTTCATTTTGCGGATTCTAAAAATCACTTAGGCTTTTATCCAGGTCCATCTGGTGTAGAAATATTTATGTCCGAACTTAATGGTTTTAAGCATTCAAAAGGAGCGATTCAATTTCCATATGATAAAGAATTACCTGTTGAACTGATTAAGAAAATTGTTTTATATCGTTTAAAAGAAAATTTAGGTGAATTAGAAGGGTAATTCAGCAACTTGCATGAATTATCTTTTATTTTTTATTGTGATTTGTCATAATGGGATGAGTTGTGGAGTGCAAATTGAAATATAATAAAGTTAAAGCAATTGATATAAATATATTCTTAATCCCAACGATTGTAATATCGGTGTTTTTTATTGTGCTTGGTGTATACATGTCAAACAGAATTAACGATTATTACACTAATATTATGCAAGATGAATCACATAAGCTTGCACGATCAACATCGAGTACACTATCTAAATCGAGTGCCGCCTTTGCGAAAATTAACGAGTTAATGGCAGAAAAGATACAAGGCGCGACAGAAACAATTGTGAGTTATGATGGAGAGATTACACAAGAACGTTTAATTAACTTTGCGAAAACACTAAATGTTGAGGTTATTTATTTCTATAATCCTGATGGTGTAATTATTACATCCAATACCGGTGAATATATCGGTTGGGTAGGTGATGAAAATCATCCAGTTGAGTTGTTTAGAAAATCAAATCAAACAGTATTAGTTGAGGATATTCGTCAGGATTCTGAATCCGCAATCTATTATAAGTATGGATATGCGAAAGCTGAAAATGGATATTTTGTCCAAGTTGGAATATATGCACAGGATGTTTATCATTATATTTCTGAGTTTGAAACACAAAGTATTATTGATGAATTAAAACAAGATGAAAATATTATCGAAATTAGTATTATCGATAAGAAGTATAAGGTTACCGCAAGCTCAAACAAATCAAATGTTGGACATACGATTACTCAAGAAAGACTTATAAGAAGTAGAAATGGTGAGCTCTATACATCGGATAATGGACAAGTTTATGAAGTGTTTGCGCCAGTCAATATTAATTCAGTCAATGTTGGTTTCTTAGGAATTCAATATAGTTTATCATCTACAAATCGATTAATTCAAAATGTAACATTCTTAGGATTCGTTCTTATACTTTCATTTTATTTAATCGTATTGTTTGTAATATATAATTCTTATCAAAAGAATAAGCAGTTGATCAAATTAGCGTTCTATGATTCATTAACAACGCTTCCCAATTTAGATTATTTAAAATATTATCTTGAGATGAATCTCAAAAAAGAGAAGTCTGCGAAAGCACTTATATTAGTCAATTGCTTGAATTTTAAGCGTATTAATATAAGTTATGGTTATAAAGAAGGCGACTATATTATCCAAAAAATGGCGAGTAGTCTCAAAGTGCTTGAAAAGAATAACTGTAAAGTATTTAAATTCAATGCGGATCGTTTCATTGTGTTGGTAGAAGATGTGACTAGTATGAATCAAGTAATACCTGTCGCAGAAATAATTGATGATATGTTCTCGAATAATGATTTTAAGCCGGATTTACAAATTAAGATGGGTATTGTGGAGATTGAGAAAGTTAAACAAGATGTCGATGATATTTTGAAAGATGCGTCTATAGCATTAAATAATGTAGATTTACAACACAGTTATGCAATTTACGATGCGGATATGGATAAGAAGATACATCGAGAAGATCAAATTGAACTCGAAATTAAGAGCTCGATTCAAGCTAGAGATACTAACCGTATTTATTTCCAATACCAACCTATCTATGATCTCAAGTCAATGAAAATTGTGGCGTGTGAAGCGCTCGCTCGACTTAACACTAAACATTATGGCCCTATTTCTCCAATCGAATTTATTGATATTGCTGAAAAGAAACAGTTGATTGTTCCGCTTGGCGAATATTTACTAAATGAAGCATGTATGATGATTCACCAACTCGAAACAGAAGGATTAAGCCAGATAAAAATAGCGGTTAATATCTCTGGTATACAAGTCATGCAAGATGAATTTGTGGTCATGGTTGAACGTATGATTAAGAAACATTCAATAAACCCTAGTCATTTAGAACTCGAAATAACAGAATCTGTTTACATGCAAGATTATGAATCGATTAATCGAAAACTATTTCATTTACGCGAACTTGGGATATCCATCTCTATGGATGATTTTGGGACAGGATTCTCTTCTTTCTATCGATTAAAAGAAGCTTATTTAGATATACTTAAGATTGATCGATATTTTGTGAAGAGTATTGGGATTAATCAAAATGAGAAGTTGATTAGCCAAGATATTATTTCTATTGGTCACAAATACGAATTGAAGTGTGTAGCTGAAGGTATCGAAAACAGTTATCAATTAGATTATTTAAGAAAACATCATTGTGATTATGGTCAAGGTTATTACTTATCATATCCACTTGATAAAGATGATGTGATAGAAATCTTACATAAGAATAAAGAAAATTAATTAATTAAGCAAATTTAAGTATTTGCTTTTTTAATATCAAAATAAAAATTCATACTATTGTGTTAATTTGCACTATAATGAAGTTATATTAATAAACTACATAATTGTTTTGAAAGGAGGCTTATGAAACCCAGCTTCTATCAAAAAATGTTGGAATTAGTCCCTGTAGGATATGCCTTTTGCGAGGCAGTACTTGATAATCACCAAAACATTGTCGATTTTTTGTATGTCGATGTCAATCAATCATTTAAAACAATTCTAGGATTGAATAATGTAGAAATTATTGGTAAAAAGCGATCAGAGTTGTTTTCAAGTGATGAAACTGATGTTCAATGGGCTGAGAATTTTAAGGATGTATTAAAAAATCAATCACATCGTAGTTTTAAACTATATTCAAAAATAATTAATAAACATCTCAAAATAGATCTATATTCGCCAGAAAAATATAAAATTGCGATGTTTATGACAGATATCACAAAAGAAGTCATTGATTCAGTTGAGAAATCAATATTATTAAAGACAACGAATGATGTAATACTTGAATTAAACGAAGATTATATTTTTACGAATCTCTATACAAATTATGAGCAATATGTCGATAAAAACAATTTTATAGATAAACATGTGAGTGAAGTATTTAATGAAAAAGTAACTGAACAGTTTTATGGTGCTTTGAAACAAGCGAAACAAACTGAACTAAGTGCAATTATTGATTATCAACTTAATGAGGAATATGAACAAAGATGGTTTCAATCATCTGTTTTCTACGTTAAGTTTGATCAAGAATATCGATATGTAATTTCTACACATGAAATAACAGCGCAAAAATCAATTGAGAATCAACTGATTGAAACAAATGAAAGATTAACTCAAATAACGAGCCAAAGTAGAACGGTAATTTGGGAAGTTGATAAAGATGGAATGTATACCTATATTAACCCAATGTCTAAGAATGTGTTTGGATATGAACCTGAAGAAATGATAGGGACCTATTTCTATAAAAATTATCCTGAAGAATTTAGGTTAGAGTATAAGGAAAAAGTTCTTGAACAGATGAATCGACATGTTATTGTGTCTGATTTTGAAAGTCCATATCTAACAAAAGATGGTGAAAAACTATGGCTCTTGAGTTACAGCTTTCCAATGTTTGATAATAATGGGAACTATCGCGGGTATAGAGGATCAGATACAGATATAACTGAGAAACATAATGTACAATTAGCACTTAAACAAAGTGAAGAAAAATACCGTTTTATCACTGAGAATACATCGGATGTAATCTGGATATTAAACTTAGAGAAGTTGATGTTTACGTATATCAGTCCAGCTATTTATAATTTACGCGGATTCACACCAGATGAGGCAATGGCGCAAACGGTTGAAGAGTCTATGACAAAAGAATCTTGGGATTTAGTTCAAAAAGAAATCGAAAGAACTTTAGGTATTTTTATCTTAAATCCAAATAATGATAGTAATAATATGATGACAATCCAACAATTACATAAAGATGGTTCAATAAAATGGATTGAAATATCAACACGTTATCGTTTTAATGTTAAAAATGAAATCGAAGTAATTGGTATTAGTCGAGATGTGACAGAACGTAAAATCAATGATGATGAAATACGTTACTTAAGTTATCATGATCAGTTGACAGGCTTATACAATCGTCGCTATTTTGAGATGGAAATTGAAAGACTTGATACATTAAGAAATCATCCAATATCTGTCATTACAATCGATATCAATGGTTTAAAAATGACAAATGATGTTTTTGGTCATAATGCTGGGGATGAGTTAATTAAACAAGCCGCGAGAACTTTAAAACAAGCATGTCGTGAAGATGAGATAATTGTAAGATTAGGAGGAGATGAATTTCTTATTCTTTTACCAAGAACAAATGAATTTGATTGTATCCAAATAATCAATCGTGTTCAAGATATAATTCGTAAAGAAAAGGATAATAAATATCTTCTTTCTGTATCTTTAGGATATGGAATTAAACATTCTGTCGACAATCAAATAAAAGATATAATCAATCAAGCAGATCAATACATGTACCAAAATAAGCTCATTGAAAGTGAAATTCATAAGCGTCAATTACTTGGTATCATCATGAAACGTCTATACCGTTTGGATCCAGATCTAAGACGACATCTCAAATCAATGAATGAGCTAATTACTCAATTTGGACACTATTTAAAACTTAAAAAAGAGCATATTAATGAGCTAAAACTAGCAGCGATGTACCATGATATTGGTAAAATAGGGATTGATGAAAATGATGTTAAACTATTCCAAACAGATCGCATAAAATATGCCTACTTATTAAAAAGACAGCCTGAGTTAAGCTATCAAATCTTGCGATATATAACAGAATACATCGAAATTGCGAATATTATTTTGGCTTATCATGAGAATTTTAATGGGACAGGTTATCCAAGAGGAATACGAGGAAATGATATTCCGATGGAATCTATGATGATTCACATCGTAAATAACTATGATAAACTACGTTTTAATGTTGGTTTATCTGTAGAAGAAGCAATCAAACATTTACAAGCTCAGAAATCAATTGAATTAGAGCCAAAGTTGTGTGATCAATTCTGTGAAATGATTAAGAGTTATGAATAATTTAAGATATAATAGGTGTTAGGATTGGATTATCTATGCAAAAAACACT
>DASSDQ010000040.1:0-2346 GCA_035697025.1 Erysipelotrichaceae bacterium
TGATATCGAGGGAATGTTGTATAGATTCGATCATACTTCTCAATGTAATACGCATTTATTGAACTAATATAACCAAAATATGTAATAAAAACTAATGAACCAATTAATACAATTTGTTTTTTCTGACTTAATAGTTCAACGAAATACGCAACAGCTATACAAATAAAGTAAGTTATATACAGATATACACGCCATGGGAATTGCATAAAATCAAATATACTTAATAAATTAACTGGAATAATGTTTGATACAAACGCAAATAATAATAGTAGAACGATTAATGTAAACTTCATAAAATCATGTTTTAAATAAGATTTAAACTTTGTAATAACTCCAATTACCAGTATAAGTACTAACCAACTTTCAATTCCGTAAGGGAATATATTAAGGCCAGGACTGATATAAAATAGTTTTGTCCATGTCGTAATTACGTTATGTTTCAAGTAAGTCCATGGATAGTTGTAACGATAGGTATCACTTACCATCATTTCTAACATTGGTAACCAATAGTAAATGGATATTAATAATGTGAATAAAGCAGCTTTTACAATCGTTAGAAACACTTTTACATCTAGGTATACATCTTTAAAATGGATTAAAGTATAAATAATTAGAAGTAAGGAAACCCAGATGGTTGAAATTGTATGACTTGTTAATATCCCAACCATTCCAATGCTTAACCATAACCATTGGTTTTGTTTCTTATTAACAATAGCATAGAAACTCGCAAACACGATCGGTAAAAACATAAATACTATATATTCACCTAGTGCAGCTCGTGCTAATAAATCCGCATAATTTCGATAGATAGAAAATACATAAAGAAATGTGGATACTAATGCGAAACGTTTAGATGAAACAATTGTATAACTCGAGAAATACATACTTATGAGTGTAAGGAAGGTAATTAATACAATCCAAAGTTTATACGAAATGAGTAGGGAAACACCAAAATATAATAGAAACGATATTATGTATAAGAGACCAGTCGGATAAAATAATCCAACCGCATATCCATAACCTCCATAGAATCCACCTAGTACTTTAGCAGGAAAGATGCCTAACTTAATTTGTTCATATGCACCCATCGCACGGGATAGATGATAAATTAAATCATGTCCAAACACAATTCCTCGATTGATGAAAGGGAATGCGTAAAGAATTAACATTAGTAATAAAACGAATGGTACAAAGTACTTACTATTAAAAAACTGCGTAAAAAAACGTTTATTTTTCATTATAAATTAAACCTTTCATAAGAATTTTAGAAGCGATCCTTGATGATGTAATGAGGACGTTTTTTAACTTCCATGTATGTCTTAGAAAGGTATTCACCTAAAACTCCAAGAGATAAAAGTTGTGCCCCACCAAGGAATAATATCACAACCATCATAGATGGATAACCTGCGACAGGATCTCCATATAATAAAGCTTTTATGAATACAAAAACCATATAGGCTAATGTTACCATTGACATAAATAAACCTACTAAAGTCGAGAGTCTAAGAGGTACAGTTGTAAATGCCACAATACCTTCAATCGCATACATTAATAACTTCCAGAAGCTCCACTTCGTTTCACCAGCAACACGTTCAACATTTTCATATTCTAAGTATTGAGTTGAAAATCCAACCCAAACAAATATTCCTTTTGAAAAACGATGATACTCTGACATATCTAAAATCGCATCTACCATTCTTCTGGTCATTAAGCGATAGTCTCTAGAACCATCCACAATATCGATTTCACTAATCTTATTAATAATGGCATAGAATTTACGCGCAAAGAAACTTCTAATAGGAGGTTCACCTTTACGAGTTACTCGATAAGTCGCAACACTATCGACATCATTATTCTCAATTATTTCAATCATTTTTGGTAATAAACTAGGAGGGTCTTGCATATCCGCATCCATCATTACAACCAAATCACCCGTTGAGTTTTTAAGCCCAGCTAACATTCCAGCTTCTTTACCGAAATTACGACTGAAGTTAATTATATTAAAATTGAGATGATCATATTTCTTCTTTAAATCTAAAAGGACAGTTAAAGTTTTATCCTTAGAACCATCATTCACAAAAAGATATTCAATATTATATTGAATATTTTTAGCTTGAATACTCATTTCTTCCACAAAATATGGAAGTGCTTTTTCCTCATTATAACAAGGTACTACTATCGTTAATTTTTTCATTAGATTCACCCAACAAATTATATCATGTAACAATTATATTAGGACATTAGTTTTAATTAACTGACACAATCAATGTAATATCAATCTGTTTATTCATGATATACTTAAATGGAACTATGGCTAAATTAGATGTAATTGTACCCATTTATAAC
>DASSDQ010000041.1:0-7551 GCA_035697025.1 Erysipelotrichaceae bacterium
CCGATATTAGTCTATAATAAAACAATTGAAAATTGTGTTAGATATATAGGACATCGAAGAACATTAGCTGATGTTGGACAAACTGTCGCAAACTACTTCGATTGTAATATCGAGTTTGGAGAATCATTCTTAAGTTCAATCTTCAACAAAACAGAGGTAAACCCATGAACCAAAGTATATTAACTAGAATTGATTTCATGTTAGAAATCAATATGATAAATAAACTCGAAAGAGATATCTTAGAAAAGATTGCTCAAATTATTGAAGAAAAAACACAAATCGAATTATCAGAAGAAAATGCTGGGATTATGATTACGCATATTGGAGCTATGTTTATAAGATTAAGAGAAAATCAAACTCTTGATAATTTAGATACATTAATACTAGATGAAATTAAAGCGAATAAATCGTATCAATTAAGTTTAGATACGATCGAAGAAATCTGTTCAAAATTGTCCATTCAGATTGATAAAGTTGAAAGAGATTATATTATGTTACATTTATGCACATTATTGAACAATGATATTTCTTAAGAGGAATCATCATTATGAAGTAATGATTTAAATAATTAACAATTAAAGGAGATTTATATGAAAATTGCAATTGGTGGACTAAAAAAGAATGAAATGAAAGATTCAATTTTGAAATCGGCACCTGATACACAAGTAATAATTACAAATGATATGAGTGGAGCTTCTATGTTGAAAAACGGAGAAGTGGACTATTATTTTGGAGCGTGTGAAAGTGGTGGAGGCGCAGCAATCTCAATCCTTATTGGTATGCTTGGTTATTCTAAATGTGCAACCGTATGTCGAAACGGTGAAAAACCAACTTACGAAAAAATAGAAAAAGTTGTTAATGAAGGAAAAATAGTCTTTGGAATGAATCATGACAAAATTGAAATGACAGTTCCTATTTTGATGGAAGTTTTAAAAAATAAAAAATAAAAGGAGAATAAAATGTTAGAGGGTTATTCGATTATTAGTGTAATTGTAGTCATCGCATTATGCGCAACGACTGCATTCCTATCTCATACAGGCGCAGCTGTATTCCATGATGGAATCAGACCAGTATTACCAGAATATATTGAAGGAAGAATGAAAAGACCAGAATTGGCGTCTATTGCGTTCGGACTTAGCGTAGGATTTATTGCATCAGTAGGGATTGTACATACTGTCGCAACCAATATCTTAAATCCGTGGTTATTATTCTTACCAACAGACATTCTAGGGATTGTTGCTCCACGTAAATGGATCGCAATCGCATTGGGTGCTTTATGGGGTGTATTGTGTATCTTTGGAATGGGGGCTCTTAATACAGCATTAACAATATTACCTGTCGATATGATCGGTGGAATCGCATCTCTTGGCAACCCAGTAATGGTTGGTTTCTCATTATTCCCATTAGTCGCAATATTCAGACAATTTGGTACACAAAAGGGTGTTATATCTACAGTATTAGTTCTTATCGTTCGTCAATTAGCTTCAATCTTTGTTCCTGGTATGACAGACGCATTAGTTATGTTAAGTGGAATTATCTTGTTATTAGGGTTTGCTATCAGTAACGATATGACTAACAAAATAACAAGTAATGAAGGTTCAGGAAATGTATTCTCAGAACGTGTTGAAAGAATTAAAAAGAATCTTCCATTCTTAATGTTAGTTGGTGCATTAGTAGCACTAGCAAGTAATCTAAGAATCTTTGCAGGATCTGAAGTATCAATCTATACATTAGCTCAATCCTATGCAACAACTGGTGAAGCAGCTTCAACACTTGTTAATCAAGCAGCTCTAGCAGAAGTAATGCGTGGTATTGGATTTATTCCTCTTATCGCAATTACCGCAATCACTACTGGTGTTTATGGTGTAGCAGGTTTAACATTTGTTTATCCAATCGGATATTTAATGCCAAACCCAATATTCGCACTTATCGGTGGCGCAATCATGATTTTCGTAGAAGTAATGGCATTAGGATTAGTTGGAAAATTCTTAAGTAAGTTCCATTCAATCAGAAGTGCTTCAGATAATATTCGTTCATCTATGACAACAGTTATGGAATTCGCATTACTCATTGGATCCGTAAATGCTTGTGTAACAATGGGTGGAGCTACTGGTTTCTTTATTGGGGCAATGGTTTACTTCATTAATGAATTCACTGGTAAGAAAATTATGCAAATGGCTATTGGGCCTGTTGCGGCGATTGTTACTGGTATCGTATTAAATCTTATGTATTTTGTTGGATTATTCGTTATCTAAATATTAAACAGACCGAGAAATCTCTTGGTCTTTCGATACAATAGGAGGCATTATGATTAGAACTGTTACTGGTGATATAAATGATAATGAATTGGGAAACACACTAGCTCATGAACATTTATACTTTGATTTACGAAAAGTAAGGAATGATAATGATTCTTTTATTGTGGAATATAGTGAAATTGAAGAAGAACTGAAAGAAATAAAACGATTAGGTATAAATACAATTGTAGAAGTATCGACAATTGATATGCAAAGAGATGTCGTTAAATTAAAAGAAATATCTCAGAAAAGCGGCGTAAACATAATTGCCGCTACTGGGTTCTATCTTCATGAATATCATTCAGATATATTGAAAGAGATGGACATTGAAGATATAGCAGATATCTTCATCAAAGAGATTACAATCGGGATTGATAATACAGTAATAAAAGCAGGAGTTATTGGCGAAATTGCGACATCATTTAATACAATCTATCCAAGTGAAAGAAAAGTATTTGAAGCAGCAGCAATTGCCGCAAACAAATGTGGATGTGCTATCACAACACATTGTCAAACTGGAACTATGGCTCACGAACAAATTGAAATATTTAGAAAATATAATGTAAACCTTAGTAAAGTAATTCTTGGACATATGGACCTTAACTTAGATAAAGAATACTTAATTTCCATATTAGAAACTGGAGTCAATATTGGTTTTGATACATTCGGTAAAACTAATTATGGTAGTGATGAAGATCGAGCATGTATGTTAATTGAATTAATTGGACTAGGATTTGAGAACCAAATTGTTATATCTCAAGACATCTCAAGAAAATCTTATCTAAAAGATCTTGGAGGGGTTGGGTATGATCATATTTCAAGAACATTTAATAATTTGATTGCTGAAAATAGAATTACTAAAGAAATTTTAAATAAACTGCTTTGTGAGAATCCAAAAAGAATACTATCAATAAAGAACTCGTAAATTATCTTACGAGTTCTTCTTTTACTTACCTTTTTTTGTTTGAGATAAAGCACTACCAGCCACAGTTTTAGATGATTTAGAAGTTCTTCCATCTTGCAAAATCTTAGAAGCAATTTTTGCAACTTTAGGCGAAGTTTGTTTATTGTTAGCCATAATTTTCCCCCCTTAATCGAATTATATACCTTTCGAATATGAAATCAAAAGTATCAGTTATTCCATGTATTCGTTAAAAACATCTGTATCAATTACTTTAATCTCAAATGTTTTCTTTAATGTTACTCCAAAATTATGTTCAATCATTAAATTAGCTAATTTCTGCCCATCGATGAGTACAATTTGATGATGTCTTGCATATTCTATCGCTTGTTTAGAATATTTAGAAGTAGTAACAAACAGACCTTTGCCACCTTTGCCGGTAATTGCTCCAACAAAACTTTGAATATCAGGACGGCCAATTGTGCTATCCAAACTATATCTCTTAGCTTGGATGTAAATAGAATTAAATCCAAGTTTATCTTCCATAATTATTCCGTCAATGCCTTCATCTCCAGTGATGGCAGTAGTTCTACTTGAGTTCTCAAATGCCCCATAACCCATAGCTTGAAGTAAATCTATAACTAGTCTTTCGAAAGCGACTGGAGATATTTTAATTATTTCAGAGAGAAGTTCATCACTTAATGCTTTGTTTATTTTTTTGAATGCATCTTCAAATATATCATCTGGTGTTTCATCAAATGAGTCTGTATTAGATTTGATTTCTTGATTTGGATTAGAGTTTGGTTGTAAAAATTCTCTAAAACTCTCATATTTCATTAAGTAATTATTATCAATAACTTCAGGATTTTCGCTTAAAACTCTTAATCCTTCTTTTGAAATATTGAAGATAGCTCTTGCAGGACTTTCAATCAATCCTGCTTTTTTTAGATGAGTACGCGCCCAACCAATCCTATTGCTAAAAACAGTTTGTCTCCCACTTGGTAACATTTCGCTAAGAGATTCTTCGTCAAGGTTTAATGATTTTATAGCAAATTGTTTAATTTCGTTAAATGAGCGAGTTTGTTCATCTCTTAAAAACTCTAAAATTGGTTTGTGCATAAAATAAAATTTTGGAATTGGCATTGAAATTCTCCTGTCAGGTATTCAATAGTATTTAAAACACTTGTAATTAGTTTATTAAACTAACTCCAACACTTCTTGATCAATAAAGTCATTGCTTGGATTACTAAGTCTTGTATCCTTAAGAGAATCTTTTAAAAGTTTACAACTTGCTTCAAATGAAATAAATGTTATTCCTCCACCAATTACACCACCAACAAGTGGGATTACCTTTTTAAAGAATCCTGCGAATACTTCTTTTGTCATTCTTTTTCCAAACCATTTTGCAACTTCTCTAACAATTGGATAAATAGTACCCTTTGTTAATGCAGCATTTATGAGTTTCTTCTCTACACCTACAGCTAATGCTCTACTAATAGCTTTGATTGCATTATTAGCTGAAGCTGACCCATACATAACGCCTAAGCAGATAATCATAATATTCATTGTCTCGGAATCTAATCCATGTTCATTTTCTTCAAGATTTAATTCAGGGAATCCATAAAGGTACAAAAGCTTTTGAGTAGCTCTTAACATATAACCATAATATTGAATAATATCTGCAGGAATTGTTGCTACCATAGCAACTCCACCAGGAGCGCCTAATGCAGCGGAAATACCTGACACACAGTTTCTTTCAAACTTTATAACTTCTTCAGCAATATTATTAATTTCTTCTACTGAAATTTTTGCATGTGCTGGATTATGAGCAATTACATCATCGATAACTTCAATTGGATAATTCTTGTTTAATTCAGATTTTAAGAAATGAGCTCTATTGATTTTGATCCCTGGTGTTTTAAAACCTTTGACAATTATATCCTCAATATCAATCTCACCATTTCCATTCTCATCAATCGCATTGATTACTAAATTCTTTGATTTAGTTGCAAGTTCAGTACTTGATTTAACGAATGTTTTTGTTGTATCACTTATAGTTTTAGTAGCGTTACCTATTCCCTCAACAAACTTAGCCCCATTATTTGATTTTGATTTCATTTTAATCCCCATTTAATAACTACAGTATAAATTAATTCGTTATTAAAAAGAACGACTTTATGTATATTTTAACTTGAGTATTAATTTACTGTTTAATTTTCAACATTTAATCAATTTCTTCAGTTATATAAAGGTAATTCTCAATAATTTTTTTGTTAAAGTATCCTATTAAGAACACTAAGTTTAAACTTTTCGCATATAGAGATATAATTAGTTATAACAATATAATTCGGGGGTTTTATGGGGCTACTAAATAATATAGTTAATATAATCAAAGGGTATGACTTTGAAGAACCAATCATTGTTAAAGAGAGTAATGAAGCATCTAAACAGATAATTGAAATGACTCGATTTCGTAATGAATTAAATACTGAGGGACAAGAACTAATTGATGATGAAATACGATTAATTCAAGCAGGTATCTATGGGGAAGATTCGATTCTTTACGAACTTAAGAACAGTCATTTACCAATTGTTGTTTTAAGGGATCTACAACTATCATTTAAAGGACTACATGCACAAATCGATTTCATTATATTAACTCCAAGAGGACATCTTGTGATTGAATGTAAAAACATGATAGGAGACATAGAAGTAAACTCTAATGGAGATTTTATAAGAAAGTATACCTATGGTAGAAGAACGATTAAAAGTGGTATATACAGTCCTATTACACAGAATAGAAGACATTTAGATTTATTAAGAGATATCTTTAAAGACAGACAAGAAAACTTTATTTTACGTTCTATTCTAGATAATGAATTCTTGAAGATGTTTACACCGATTGTTGTGGTTGCAAATTCAAAGTCTGTATTGAATATTAAATATGCTAAGAAAGAAGTTAAAGAGAAAATTATTAGACTTGATCAACTTAACAACAAGATTAGAGACATACTTAATAACTCAGATAAGATGGGTTATTCTTGTGATGAATTACTTAAGGATGCAAATCATATAATGGATTACCATCGTGTTAAACCATATGACTTCAGAGAGAAGTATAAGAATTACATTAAGTCACAAAATACTGAAGTAGTAAAAGAGCATGAAACTAAAGTAATAGTTGAGTCAGTAGATGAATCAATTGAATCATCCCCAAAGTATCAAGCACTTAAGAAGTATCGCTTAGAACAAAGTCGCAAAGAAAATGTTAAACCATATTTTATATTTAATAACTTACAATTAGAAGCACTTGTAAAATCAGCCCCAAAAAATAAAAAAGAACTACTTCAAATTAATGGTTTTGGATCTGTTAAATGCGAAAAATATGGTGTAGAAATATTGGATATAATAAATAGAAAATTTAAGATATGAAAAGTTTCTTAGTTTAAGAATTTAAACATTTGTAAAATTACATCTACAACAAAAAATAATGCTAATTGAAAATCAACTAGATTTAAAAGACGACAAATAAATCCAATTATTGCAGTAATAATAACAAGCAAAAAGAGCATAAATATAATTTCAATTTTGCCTTTTACATATTTGTGTGCTTTTCTTTGCATTCTTCTAAACAATTTTGTTACTCTACAATTATTTTAATAATATTCTATGTGATAAATATGTAAAAATTAAATTAATTTGAATTATTAAATGGATAACAATTTTTAAATACATTATAAAGTATTAACGTAATAACTAAACATATTACAATAAATCCACCGTACATAAAGGCTAATCTAAATAGTTCATTATTGATTCGAATAAAGTAAAATATAAACTTTTCTAAGAATCTGAAAACCAATAGATATGGCGCAAATAGTATAATCCAACAGTTTATTCCATAGAATAATGTACGAGTTAATTTATGTTCAGTTAGTGTCTGACGACTAATGAGTAATTCAAAAACACTGAATCCAATGATTTGTATAATGAACCCAAGATAGTAATACTCCCATAAATTGAATAATACAACTAATCCAATAAGATTTATCGCTGTAGATAATATAATAGTTAACCGTTGACTTGAATGTCCTTTTTTAGATGGTTCGTGTGTTTCAATAGAATCTTTAAGAAGATAATCAGTAGATACTTTGAAGTAATCACTTAGTTGTACAATCTTATCGGCTTCTGGAGTAGAAACACCGAGCTCCCATTTTGAAAGTGCTTGGCGTGAGACATTCAATTGATCGGCTAGTTGTTCTTGAGTGAGATTGTGTTGTTTACGTAATGTTTGAATCTTGGTTGATATCGACATAAGGACTCCTTTAATAATGATTTAATCATAGAATGATA
>DASSDQ010000042.1:0-5965 GCA_035697025.1 Erysipelotrichaceae bacterium
AGAAGATACTGCTAAACAGTATCATTCAGGGGATGAAACTTGGATTGATTTCAATCGTGCTGGAACGCCACTTGTAGAAATCGTTTCTGAGGCAGATATTCGTTCTGCACATGAAGCGATGATTTATGTGGAAAAATTACGCAATATTCTAGTTTATTTAGGCGTAACGGATGGCAAGATGGAAGAAGGCTCACTTCGTTGTGATATCAACATATCATTAAGAGAGTTTGGGGCTGAAGAGTTTGGAGTAAAGACTGAGATTAAGAACTTGAACTCAATCTCAAACATTGAAAAAGCAATTCAATCTGAAGTAATTCGCCAAACAGAACTGATTGAAAGTAAACAAGGTGTTGAACAAGCTACACGTCGCTACGATGATGTTCAAAAAACAACGATTCTTATGCGTAAGAAGGAAGGTAGTATTGACTATAAGTACTTCCCTGAACCGAATATAACTCCTGTATTAATTGATTCTGAATGGATGAATTCAATACGAGTAAACTTACCTGAACTTCCAGACCATCGTGAAAAACGTTATATGGATGCTGGATTAAATGCGTATGATGCAGGTCAATTAATTCAAAATAAGGCATTATCGGATTTCTTTGATCAATTAATCTTAGAAACGAGCTACGTTAAGTTAGCCGCAAACTGGTGTTTATCTGATATTCTAGCGAATTTCTCCCCGAAACAATTACTTGAGAAGTCTTATAGCTTAAAACTATCTGAAATGGCACATATGATTAATGCATTAGGCAAACAAGAAATATCGTCTAAACAAGCTAAAGATATCTTTGTAGAATTGTTAAAGGGTTCAGAATATCATGCGACCGTTAAAGCTCTAAATATTGAACAAGTATCCGATCAATCTGTACTTGTACAAATGGTAGAGGATATCTTAAATGAGAATGAACAATCAATAATTGATTATCATAATGGGAAAGATCGTGCGTTAGGTTTCTTGATGGGTCAAATCATGAAGAAGTCTAAAGGACAAGCAAACCCTGTTATTACGAATCAGTTGTTATTGGAAGGATTAATGAAGAGAAAACCTTAATTTGAATCTAAATTGATTTGAGTTATAATAGAAACACGGAGATTCTATGACGAAACTAAAAAAGCACTTTAAATTTAAATTCACATTCAGTAATATCGTATTTGCCTTAGGGATTGCGTTTGTGTTAATTCCCAGTTTGGTAATTGGTATTATTTTACTACAATCTAGTTTACAAACTGGTTCAGTTATTACTGGTAATCGTTTCAATAACGATTTACAACCTGAAATTACTGAAGAATTAATTGGATTAACTGAAGATGCGATTACAACCCTAGGGAATGTGACGGTTGAAGAAATCAATCTAAAAGCAGCGACATTACGTCTTACATTAGTCATTCCAACAGGTCTTGCGGAAGAAGCGAAACTTGAGTTAGTTCAAAATGCGATGGATAAAGTAAATAGTGTAATACCATTTACGCAATATTTTACTGCGACGGACACGATGAAGATGTATGACTTAGAAGTTAATATTGTGGATGTAGTTGGTGAGACTAAAACAACGTATATTCAAGTAGTTAAGAATGCAAATATGGATACTTGGTCAGTTCAAGATTTATTGACTCCAGTTAATCCTGTATTAGCGCAAGAATTATTAGATGGTTTAAATGCAGAGACAGAAAATAGTGCTATACCTGATACAGGTGACACTCAAAATACAGATACAGAAAGTGAAGGAAACTAAGAGGCTTTGTCCTCTTTTTTAACGCAAATGGAAAAAAACGAAATACTAAGTTTAAAAGCATTAGATTATACTGAGCAGGGATTAGCCGTGTGTAAACACGAAGGGTTTGTCGTATTCGTAAAGGATATGTTAATTGATGAAGAGGCGGATGTTCAAATCTTAAGAGTTAACAAACGACAAGCATATGGAAGAGTTAAAGAATTCACTAAAAAGAGTGATAAACGTATTGTGCCAACTTGTCCGATTGCGTATGCATGTGGCGGTTGTCAAATCCAACATATGTCTTATGAACATCAATTAGAGTTCAAATCAAATCATGTTAAACATTTGTTTGAACGTTCTTTTGATAAACTTCCTAAAATTAGTCCTATTGTTCAAATGGAAGAACCTTGGTTCTATCGTAATAAATCTCAAGTACCTTTTGAGACTAAACATGGTTTAAATTATGGATTCTATCGTGCTCATAGTCATGATATTTTACCGTTTGAAACATGTTATATCCAAAATGATGATAGTAATAAAATATTAGCATTTATTCGTAACTTCTATATTACACGTGAAGTTGAACCTACGGATTTAAGACATGTATTGATCAAAAAGGGTATTGTAAGTCAAGAAATAATGGTTGTCCTTATTCACCGTACAAAACAATTGCCTTTACAAGACGAGTTAGTTGAAGCTCTAAAAGCTGAATTCCCATTAATTAAAGCAATCTTGTTAAATGTTAATTCTGGGGATGATAATGTCGTACTTGGTAAGAAAACTCATCAATTAACTAAGGATTCTACAATCACAGATACATTGGGAGAATTCACATTCCAAATTTCTGCGACTTCGTTCTATCAAGTAAATCCTGTTCAAGCTAAGAAGTTGTATGATACTGCAATTGATTTTGCGAAGATTAAGTCGACAGAAACAGTGCTCGATTTATATTGTGGTATTGGGACCATTGCGTTGTTTGCGAGTAAGAAAGCTAAACAAGTCTATGGAGTAGAAATTAATGCGCAATCGATTGAAGATGCGAAGATAAATGCAGAACTCAATAATATTACTAATATTGATTTTGTGGCAGCAGATGCGGCAGTCGCAGCGAAAACATTCATGGATAACAACATTCAAATGGATGTAATCGTTGTAGATCCTCCACGTAAAGGTTTAGATCAAGCTACAATCGATTCTATCCTTGCGTTAGAGCCTAGTCGTTTGGTGTATGTATCATGTGATCCATCAACTTTAGTACGCGATTGTGTGCTTTTACAAGATAAATATACAGTTAAGAAGATTCAACCAGTCGATATGTTCCCACAAACATTCCATGTGGAAACTGTTGTATTGTTAGAAAAGAAAAAAGTTTCAGCTGAATAGCTAATAAGTCATTGGATTAAATAAAGTCCAAATTGGAAACTCAAAGTTGATAATATCCTAGTGATGGAAATTGGGGAGGGATTGTGAATAAGGAGCAATCGATTGTTGCTAAGAAAGCAATGTCAGACTGGCTGTCTAGTACTTTTGAGTTAGGAAAAGCACCTTCAATAATAGATTGTACATATGAATTTGATTTACACGAGTTACACTATTATGTATTTAGATTCAAAAAGAACTTACTGAGTAAGTGGTTGCTAGGTGTTTGTGGTGGTTACGAAAAGAACGAACTTGAACACTGTGGTCATGTTTTTAGCGAATTTAAAGATTATAATGATGTAACTGCCTACGAAAACGCAATAGAAATAGTTGAAAAAATTCGTGTTTATTGGATGAATCAATCAAATCATAATCTTTAAAAGTCCATTTAAGTGATACGACATTATGTTCATTCCATCCATGTGGAAACTGTTGTATTGTTAGAAAAGAAAAAAGTTTCAGCTGAATAGCTAATAAGTCATTGGATAAAACAGAGTCCAATGACTTTTTTATTGATTGCCCTTTGATGAGTATATTAATAACTTATGATTTTACAGCGTTGGGCAAACCAATTGTTTAACACATGTATAGAAGTATAATTATATTAAATAGGTTGAAAATTTTAAAAAAAAATATCTTTCAGAATTTGACCTTAATAAAGGTTAGTCCAAGAAACAGGAGAATTTATATGCAAAAAATCGTTCCACATTTATGGTATGACAAGGAAGCAAAAGAAGCTGCGTTATTTTATATAAGTTTATTCGAAAATTCGAAATTTGTAAGCTCGAAAGTTATTAAAAATCCACCTCCTTTTGATGATGCGGAAATCGTGAGTTTCGAGCTAGCAGGACAACATTTCGTTTCTATTAATGCTGGACCGTATTTTAAATTTAATCCATCTATTTCATTAATGGTTGCCTGTTCTACATCAGAAGAAGTAGAAAGATTATGGAAGTCATTGAGCGTGGGAGGGATCGAGTTGATGCCTCTAGGTGAATATCCTTTTAGTAAGAAATATGCATGGATTCAAGATCGATTTGGCTTATCTTGGCAACTGATGTTTGATGAAAATAGACAGGATGAACAGAAGATTACATGTAATTTACTATTCTCAGATAAATCATGTGGTAAAGCAGAAGAAGCGATTGAATATTATGCAAAAGTGTTCGAAAACGCAAAAATTGGATTGATTAGTACATACGCTAAAGGCGAAGCACAATCAGCGAAGGCTAAAGTAAACTATGCTTCGTTTGAACTTGATGGTGTTTCATTGTTCGCTATGGATAACGCTTATGATGTAGATTATAATTTTAACGAAGCATTTTCGCTAATTGTAAACTGCAAAGACCAATACGAAATTGACTATTTCTGGGATAAACTATCAGCTGATCCTGATGCTGAACAATGTGGTTGGTGTAAAGATCAATTCGGTGTATCGTGGCAAGTATTACCTTACAACTGGGAAGACATTTTGTTTGGTGGTACAGATGAACAAGTCAAACGAATTACTGAAGCATTCCTAACAATGAAGAAATTTGATTTAGAAGTATTGGATAACATAAAACTTGGTAATCTATAGGTATTCTGATTTTGATTATTAAGATTAGTCGTGAATAAGTTTTATAAACAATAATCTTAAGTTGGATGTTTAATAATAATTGTTAAACATCTTTTTTTGATTGTTAGTAATTCCCCAAAGTATTTATTTATCAATTAATATCATTTATACTAATAACTTTGATATTAAAATCACAATCTAATTGATTCGTGGTAAGGTTATAAAGAGATTAAAGATTTTAACACAATAAAAAATTTTATAAATAATAATGATAAACAAAGACTGTAACAAGCCTTAAGGAGTAGATATGAGTAAAAGAATGAGAGTTGCGCTTATTGGTGGAGTATTGTTAGGTATAGTTTGTGTAATTGGGGCATATATACGATCTGGTTTTACTGCATCACCGACTTTTGTTTTTGCACTTTGGTATAATCGCGTAATTTTAGGATTAGTTGTTGGAGCGCCTTGGGCAATAACTAATAGAAGACACGCATTGATTCGAGGAGCATTATTTGGATTACTTATTTCTTTTGCGTTCTATAGTGCTACAGCATTTCAAGATCCAATAAGTTTCTTAGCTGGTATTGTCTATGGAGTAATATTAGAAGGATGGTTAAGTCGTAAGGAAAATATTTTACATTAAATCTGATAAATCTTATATTTCGTCATTTTAATATAAATTAATGATACTTATTTGACATTATACTTTTATACATCTATAAATGAATTAGATAAACATTCAAATATCTGAATAAAAGTTTATAAATAATACTTAATAATAATTTGAATTAATATACGATAAATAATTAAATACTTTATCGTGTTATGTAGAATAAAAAAATCATATTTTATTCTTATTTGAAGAGTCTAGGTTAATGAGAAAATATAAATTATCTTAGTATTTGTTTCCTGAATATAAAGATGGATATAAAGAAACTCGATATTTATAGATTAGGGAGATTGGAGATCAACCCAATATGACCGATAAACTTCATAAAAATAAGAAAATTAGTTTAAAGAAAAATAGGATTAAAGCAGATCGAGAATCTGACTTTGATAGTGCGAATATAGAACTTAAATATCAGCAAAAAGAAAAAGCAGATCGTGCATCTGAGTTAGCGACTGCAAATATAGAACTTGCGTATCAACAGAGTGAAAAGGCTAATCGAGCATCTGAGTTAGCTGCCGCAAACAAAGAACTAGCTTACCAACAGAAAGAAAAAGCAGATCGTGCATCTGAATTGGCAACAGCGAATATAGAATTAGC
>DASSDQ010000043.1:0-7664 GCA_035697025.1 Erysipelotrichaceae bacterium
TTGTAGCGATTCGTTTACAATCTTACGATATGCAGCATTTGAAATATGATTTGAACCAAAAGCATTGACATTATCACGAATTCTATCAAAGATAACAATGGAGTCATCGACAGAGTA
Source organism: Erysipelotrichaceae bacterium (assembly GCA_035697025.1). Classification (GTDB taxonomy): domain Bacteria; phylum Bacillota_I; class Bacilli_A; order Erysipelotrichales; family Erysipelotrichaceae; genus UBA2212. The sequence continues at coordinate 118 of DASSDQ010000043.1, forward strand.
ACCAATAATTGCTAATAATACCGCAATTAACTCAATATTAAACTCTAATCTGAATACTGCAAATACTGCGAAAACGATGAACACATCATGTATTAACGCTAGAATTGTAGCAAAAGCATAATCAAATTCGAAACGAACAGTAATAAACAATAGAATGAATACCCAAGCTAGCAATGAAAGTATAACCGCATTACGAATTAACTCATTCCCAACAACAGGAGTAACAACACTATCATTCATTTCTAATCCATATTTACTCACGATAGTTGATCCAATTGTATCTATTTCAGTACGATCTAATATCTCACCTGTCGTAACATACGCAACTTTATCACCAGATAGTTGAACCTTAAATTCAGTTAAACCTAATTCATTTAAATCATTAATTAAAACTTCTTCAACAATTGGTTCGACTGAATTAATTGTTAATTTAGAACCAGAAGTAAAGTCGATACCTAAGTTAAGTAAACCATTACCCTGTGCAAAATTAATAATTCCAAAGATTAATCCAATTGTTAGAATAGAAATACTTCCAAAGATAAATCCTTTTGATATTTTAATGAAATCAACCCCTACAAATAAACCAAAGTAACGTTGTTCTTCACCTTTGTTTACATCTGGAACATCTTTATCATTAACCCCAAAATAGGATTTTTTATTATCAAATTTACCTGATTTAACAAGTAAACCTAATAGGAACTTAACAAAGAATACATTTAACATTAACGTTGAGAAAATTGTGACCATTAACATTGTCGCAAATCCCTTAACAGCACCTGTACCATATAAATACATCAAGAATGCCGCAATAAATGTAGTAAACTGTGAATCGAAGATTGTACGCCAAGCTAAATGGTGGCCTTCATCAAACGCTGTTCTTAATGAGCGTCCCATTAATAATTCATCTTTAATACGCTCGAATGTTATAACGTTCGCATCGACCGTCATACCAACACCAAGGACTAATGCCGCAATACCAGGAAGTGTAAATACACCACCCATTGAGTTATAAATCAACATCGTCACAAAGATATAAAGAAGTAACATGATCGCGGACACAATACCAGGTAAGCGGTAAATAAGTATCATGAATAACGCAACACCTAGTACACCTAATAACCCTGCAAACACAGTTACAGAGAATGCATTTAAACCAAATTCTGCACTTACTACGTTAGAATAAATTTCATTCATTTTAACCGGTAATGAACCAGAATTAATTAAGTTTGCTAATTGACGTGCTTCTTCATCTGTAAATGATCCCTTAATAACTGCATCGCCATTAATACCACCATTTACATTTGCGGCAGAAATATACTTAGGACTATCCTTCGCAACTTCAGCTTTATATGAATCAACACCTTCTTCAAAGTCTAACCATGTCACAATAATATTGTTACCGGCTGGCATTTCGGACACATTTGTTGTTAATTCAAAGAATTTGTCTGTATCGTTAATCTTTAAACTAACAACAACGAAACCATTCTCATACGCAAGAGATGCACCACCTTCAGTTAAAATATCAGCTCCAGCTAATAAGTTATCATTAACATCTCTAAACGTTAGATTAGCAGTTGTTGATATAATCTTACGAGCTTCTACTTGATCTTTAACCCCAGCTAATTGAATTCGAATACGATTATCACCTTCAATAGAGATTTCAGGTTCATTAACACCTAAAACGTCTATACGTTTACTAATACTTTGCGTAATAGCACCCATATCAGGTAAAGCTGCCCCATCTTTTAATGGACTGACTTCGTATACGATTTCAAAACCACCTTGTAAATCAAGGCCTAATGTCATTCCATTCTGAATATTTGGATAAAAGCCGATAACTGTCGCCAATAATACAAGAACGGTTAACCCAAATATAATTAATCGACTATTTTTTTTCATTCATTCCCTCCAACCATATAAGCAAAATCTGCTAATGATTTCTTTCTACCATCAATTACAGCCTTCTTGGCTAAAAACGCTACTATTTCATCTTCATTACAGGACATGATATCTTCAATAATATCATGGAGTTTGGTTGGCATTCCTGCTTTCCATTTGATTGCTACAAGCGTTTGTTTAAATTGCTCGTAACTAAGATTTGGTAAACTATTCTTTTGAATCATACCAAGTTTTAATGCAATTGTTAATTCTATTTGTTCACTCATTAAAAAAAAGTCGTTCATTGGTTCACCACACTGCTGTATTATTATAAAACATTATAACCACTAATTAAAGTTAATCTTTTAGAGAGTTAACATAGGACTTAAATAATTGCCCTCTTTGTTCATAATTCTCAAATTGATCATAGCTTGCACATGCTGGAGACAAGACTATTTTATCTTTAATATTAGCTAAAGAATGTGCTAATTTTACAGCTTCTTTCATATCATTTACGAGTATTGTATTCGGGAATAAATCTTTAAATTGATCACGTGTTGCCCCAAACGCAATCAATGTTTTAACTTTAGATAAATAAGGTCTTAATACTTCAAATCCAGTTTTCTTATCATACCCACCTGCTAATAGTATTACTGGTTGATCAAATGCTTGTAATGCCGCAACAGTAGATTCTGCGGTTGTTGCTTTGGAATCATTATAGTAATCCACATCATTAATCGTATCAACATACTCTAAACGATGTTCAACTCCTCTAAATTCTTCCACAATTAATTTAATATGATCAACTTGAACACCCATAATATAAGCCATGCTAGCCGCAACCATCGCATTACTGATATTGTGTTTTCCTGGAACTTTTAATTTTGTATGATTAAATAATTCTATTTCTTTATAATAAACAAAATCTCCTTTAATATAAATATCCGCATTTTTCTCAACACTGAAACTTAATACTTTTGCCTTAACGTCTTGGGTCAATCTTACGATATTTTCATCATCAATGTTTCTTAAGAAAACATCACTTTGGTCTTGATTCATATAAACTCTACATTTAGCTTGATAATATTCTTCTGGATCACTAAATACATCGAGATGATCTGGCGCTAAATTTAGAATCGTACTGACTTTAGGTTTGAAAGTATCACAGCCTATCAATTGAAATGCTGCAATTTCAAGTGCACAATCAAGTTGTACATTATCATTTTGATAAACAACTTCACTCATTGCTAAACCAATATTTCCACAAGCTACATTTCTAACATCTTTGCTCTTTAACATTAGTCCTAATAATGATGTAGTAGTCGTTTTACCATTAGTTCCAGTAATCGCACCAATTTGATAATTTGGTGCATAACGTAAAGCAATTTCAATCTCATTATAGATAAAGTATCCTTGTTTCACAAACCCTACTACAAATGGATTTGTGTGCGGAATACCTGGGTTTTTAACAATTAAATCAAAGTGTTCTTCCCATAATGATAATGGATGTTCACCTTCAATTATTCGAATTGAGTGATTAAGATCAAATTGTGTTAGATCAACTTTCTTTTGATCAATTAGTGTACATTCATAGCCTTCTCTACATAATAATTTAGTAATTGCTATACCACTTCTCGCAGCCCCAATAATTAATGCTTTCATAGATTAACTCCTAACCATAAACCAATAATCATTGCGATTAATCCCATTCCCCAGAAGAAATAAACTACATTCGTCTCTTTCCATCCTGATAAGGTATAACTATAATGAATTGGCGTATATTTAAATACTCTACGTTTGAATAATTTAACCGATCCTATTTGAATAATGACACAAAGAGTTTCATAAATAAAAACTGCCATAATAAAGACAAAACTAAATTCTTGTTTAAGAACAAGTGCAATCGCAGCCAATACAGCACCAAGTGCTAATGCTCCAGTGTCACCCATAAATATTTTTGCAGGATGTTTATTAAACCATAAATAGCCAACAAGTGATGAAATCAAAGCAATTATAAAGCCAAATAAGTATATTTCATTTTGTAAATACGCAAACACCGCAAAAGGAATTAATGCAATTAAACTAGTCCCCCCTGCTAAACCATCCATACCATCGGTTAAATTAACCGCATTACTCGAACCTGTAAAAATAAACAATACAAACACAGCATATAAACCATTTAGATTAATTGTGATGTTAATAAATGGAATAGAGATAGCGGAAGATAATTCTTGTCTAAAGATTAAATAGAAAATACTCGCAAGAACAAGTTGCATAAAAAACTTAACTCTAGCACTTAATCCCTTATTATTTCGCTCTAAGATAATTTTATAATCATCAATAAAACCAATTAACCCATATGCAAGATACACCAATAAAACTAACATGATACGTGTATCTGAAATACTTGATGGATAAATAATTAACAAGCTAATTACAGGAATTACAACAAATAAAACACCGCCTAAACTCGGTGTTTTCGCTTTTGATTTAAAACTATCTAAAGAATACTCACTAACAATTTGTTGGTGTTGTCTTTTGTTTAAATAATTGATGAATAATGGGTAGAGTACAAGACTTAACCCAAGGCTTAATATTGATACGAATAATACTTGCATAAAACACCCTCTAACGACAAACATTATAGCATATTATTTAAACTCAACTTCAATGACCTCATTGAGATTTATGGTTTGTCCAACTTCTACATTACATAAAGTTGCTAAACCTTCACCTACAAAATTATACTTCGCTCCAATTAATTCAAAATAAGCAATTAAATCCTTTTTATTTAATCCAACATATTCAATCATTGTTAGATTTTGATAATCCGTTAATAAGAATAATGGTTGATTGTTTAGTATTGTATTTGTTTCTTTAGGGTATTGATTGATAATCGTATCACCCGAACCTAATACATAAATCTTATTTGATTTGTTTGATAAATCATTCAAAGCATAATCTAAACTATGATTGATATAATTCTTTAATTGGTAATCATCAATTGAGATCGTTAATTCGATATTCGCATCATCTATTTGATCTTTGCGATAATTATTTACTAATGCTACTTGGCGAATTAATTGCTTGATTGCTGTAGTTTCAACATGTGCATTATTATTCACTGGTGCTTTAAACGCATAATAAATCATGATCTCTGGATCATCTGCTGGAAGAGCCACAACCACTGAATAGATATATTCATCTTTTGAATATGCAGAATCAACAATTAATTGTGCTGTTCCTGTTTTCGCTAAAATATCAACCTCATCAACTTTATAAAAACGACCTGTTCCTGTTTCATAATTCACAACTAAATTCATTAAATCTTGAACTTTTTGCGCTGTTTCAGGCTTTATTGCTTGCCCAATTACAGTAGTATCATTCTTTTCAATAATTTCGTTTGTTTTAGAGTTAATTACTTCTGACACAATATATGGTTTAACCATTATTCCTTCATTAAATATAGCAGTATACGCTTGTAATAATTGCGCCATATTAATCGATATCCCTTGTCCATATCCAACTGTTAGTTTATCCAATGGCCAAGTATAGTTGATAGATCCAATTGTTTCACTCATATTCTCGATATTTACTTTATTTTTAAATCCGAATCGAACTAAATATTCCATAAATACATCCGCATCTAGGTAATTGGTTAATAAACTCGCAACACCAACGTTAGATGAATGCGCAAAACCAACATCATAACTAATGTTTCCCCAACTACGACTATTCGCATTACGAATTGATCCAATGCTATTTGTACTACTCGCAAGACGAATCGCATCTCCATTTTTATCTAAACCTACAATAAATGTATTACTGTTAAATGTATCATTTCCTTGATAAACGCCTGAATCGATCGCAGCCGCATAGGTAAATGCTTTTAGTGTTGACCCTGGCTCATATATTTTCTGCGTTAAATAACTTTGATACTCTGTAATATCTTTTTTATTAGGGTCAAAACTTGGATATTGTCCTGTCGCTAAGATTTTACCTGTCTTGACTTCCATCACAGTACCCCAAACTTCATATGCACTATAAGTACTCTGTGTCATCAAAAAAGAAGATTCAAGTTGTTCTTGTATTGATCGATCAATTGTTAAAATGACATTATATCCATCCTGTGGATTCACAATCTCTTCAGGATAACCAGGTAATGAATAACCATATCGATCCACAACCGCAACTTTATTTCCATCTTTACCGGCCAAAAGCGTATTATAACTCGCTTCCAACCCCATCATACCAATCGTTTTATTATCTTCTTGATTCACGAAGCCAACTAAGTATGACGCAAAATGATTAAGTGGATAATAACGACTTAAAGTTTTAGAAAAACCAATTCCTGGTAATTCTAATGCTTCAATTTCTTCTTTTTCGACAAGACTTAAAGAACTACCATATAAACCAAATTCTGTTTGATATGAAGCACTTAGTAATCTTTCTTTAATGTACTCAACAGGCGCATCTAAATAGACCGATAAAGTTTGTGCGGTTGAATCAATATCTACCACATAAGCTGGCTTATCTTTATAAGAAGGACGTGAAGAATCTACAATCGCATAGATTGTATATGTTTCATTATCTTGGGCAATTATTTCACCATTTCGATCTAAAATATAACCTCGTTTAGCTTGTAATGTTTGATTTACTGTATTTACATTCGCACTATACGCTTTTAGATCCGTTTGACTATTAATATGTATTCCAACAATGCTCACAAAAAATAGGTTTATCGCAATTATGGATAACACTATTCCAATAATAAATATAGTAAAAAGAAGCATATTACGACTTCTTTTCATGTTATTCACCTTTTGTAATCATCACAACATTCTCTTGATTGACACTTAATCCAGCATCGGTCGCAATCGCCATTACGCGTTCTTTACTACTCAATGACTGTATTTCTACATTAAGCACTTCATTTGATTGTTCGAGTAATACGATTTCATTTCTTACACTTTGTATAGAAACACTTAGTTGTACATTATATGCTCTTAAAAAAATAGATGATGTAATAAAAGAAATCAGCGCAAATGTAAACGCAAGGATAAGTACACCTTGTAACTTAATATGTTTACGTTTAATGCGCGTAATTTTCTTTGCCATAATTATCTCTTTCTTATCGCTCTTAATTTTGCGGAATGTGCTCTTGGATTCTGATTTAATTCCTCTTCTGTTGATGTAATTGCCTTTTTAGTGATTAATTCATAATCCGCTAATGGTAAATTCTGTAGTGGTATTTTAGCTGGTACTTCGATAACACTTAGTTTGGTAAAATATTGTTTCACGATACGATCTTCTAATGAATGGAACGTCAATATGACGAGACGTCCATCTGGATTTAATCGTTGTGTTGCTTGGTCTAGTACTGACTTAAGAACTTCTAACTCTTGATTAACTTCAATACGAATGGCTTGAAATACTTGTTTAGCAGGATGTCCTTTTTGTTTAAGGACTTTACTTGGATAAGCGCTACGAATGATATCGACTAATTCAAAGCTTGTTTCAATTGGTTTAATTGCTCGTTGTTTTTCAATGTTACGTGCAATTTGTTTCGCAAACTTTTCTTCTCCATAAACGTGGAAGATATACATTAACTTCTCAAATGGATAATGATTAATGACTTGATACGCATCTAAGCTTTGATTCAAATCCAT
>DASSDQ010000044.1:0-25080 GCA_035697025.1 Erysipelotrichaceae bacterium
TCGTAATTATCTGTTTGAGTTTTTTACAAGTTTGAATTTTACCCAGATAATTTGGATGACATATTTCGCATATAAAGGATTAACATTAGTAGAAATCGGTCTTGCCGAGAGTATTTTTCATATGAGTTCACTTGTAATGGAAATTCCTACTGGGGCAATTGCGGATTTATATGGTCGTAAAGTTAGTCGGTTATTGGGTGTTATCGCAAAAATTGTTTATTTGACGACACTTATCTTTGTGAATTCTTTTGCCTTAGCAGCATTCGCGATGTTCTTAGCTGCTTTATCATACAACCTAGAATCTGGTGCAGATACTGCATTTGTTTATGACACTCTTGTCGATAATAATGCGGTTGATTCATTTACACAAATTCAAGGGAATCGAGAAGTTGTTTTACAAGTTTCTTCTCTTATTGGTATTTTCATTGGTGGTTATATTGCGGAAAGAAGTTATACTTTAGCAATATTAGCCGCTATTGTCGTATTTGTTATTTCATTTTTAATTGGAAGTACATTAGTAGAACCTAAACAAAGAACAAAAGAGGATAGACCCAGTTTCAAACAACATTTAGTTCTAAGTTATAAAGAAATAATTAAACAACCTAAATTAATTATTTTAATGATATTTGGATCGCTCTTATTAACTTCTTTAATAACAGCACATTACTATATTAGTATCTATTGGTTAAATAAAGGGATTTCATTAACCCTAATTTCTTTTTGGTTTATGATTCAAAGTTCAGGTTCTATTCTTGGAGGTTTATCTGTAAGTAAACTTATAAAATCGAATCATACTGTTTGGGTAAAAGGGATTGGTATAATAATAGCATTGTGTTTATGGGTTATTATTCATCCAAATCTAGGATTCTTTGCTTTGTTTTTATTGGGTTTCTTGGATTCATTATTGTATGTAACATTAATGCATATAATTAATGAATCCATACAAAGCCATCAAAGAGCTACTTTATTATCAGTTAATAGTATGTTTTTCAGTGTAGCGATGATTGTGATATTTCCTCTGTTTGGATATATAGCTGATCTTACAAACTTGAGTTCAACATTTAGTATTTTAGCTGTTTTTACGGGTGTAATCGCTTTAATTTTAACATTTATGGATATTAAGCATATTTAGTTTTGACAGTCTATTTACGCTATGCCATAATAAGCAATATTAAGGAGAATACTATGTTAAATCGTGTCAATCATCAAGTACTAAAGTTTAAGAAAAGTGGGATTCGTAAATTTGCGGAAGCTGCTGCTAAAATAGATGGTGTTGTATCTTTAACTATTGGAGAACCAGAATTTGATACGGAATTAAATATAAAGAATGCCGCAAAAAAAGCCTTGGATGATAATTATACACACTATCCATCAGGGCAAGGAATTCTTCAATTAAGACAAGCAATTGCGGATTTTGAAGATAAGAGTAATGCGATGCATTATACTGCCGATGAAATAATTGTTACTAATGGTTCGACAGAAGGTTTAGCTTCTACTTTTTTAGCGTTGTTGAATGAAGGGGATGAAGTTATTATTCCTGCTCCAATGTATGTAACATACTTACCGATGATTGAGTACTGTAAAGCTAAATTAATCCCATTAGATACGACTAAATATAATTTCCAAATAGATGAAGAGGCTTTAAATGCATTGGTTAATGAACACACTAAGTTAATCGTAATTACCTCACCTAATAATCCTACTGGTGTTGTACTAAATAAAGAAAGTTTAGATGCGGTTAAGAATGTAGCGAAGAAACATGATATTTTCATTCTAAGTGATGATGTATATCATCAACTCGTTTATACAGATAATTTTGTAAAGTTAAGTGATGATGAGAGTATTCGTCACTTACTGATTGTTGCGCAAAGCTATTCGAAACCTTATGCAATGACAGGATGGAGAATTGGATATTTGATGGCAGATCAACCAATCGCTGCTCATATCAATTCCATTCATAGTTATTTAGTCACAGGCATTACAAGTTTTATCCAAGTTGCGGCGATAGAAGCACTCAATCAAGATACAAGTGAAATTAAACGTGTTTACTTTAATCGTTTGGTTAAATGCAAAGAAATGCTTGATTCTGCAAATATTCAATATGTTAATCCTGAAGGAGCATTTTATCTTTTCATTAATGTCTCCGAGTTTGGATTAAAGAGTGAAGATTTCTGTTTAAAAGCACTTCATGAATACAAAGTTGCGCTCGTTCCTGGTGTATATTTTAGTGAATTTACTGATAATTATATTCGTATATCGTATGCTGTAAAAGAGAATGATTTATATGAAGGTTTAAATCGACTTATTAAAATGGTTCAAGATATAAGACAATGTTAAAATATTTTCAGTCATTCTTATTTGTAATCCTCGTTCAAATATGTGCAAATATTATATTCGCACTATTTACTATATTCTTTAATTTAGATATGACTAAGATTTTTAATGATTATAATTTTGCGTTTATAATACAAAATATAATTATTATATTAATTTACTTTTTATTAACGGTTGGTTGGGGTTTATATTTTAAAAATAGTTACAAATATAGTATTAAAGCACGTATATTAGGAAGCATTTTGTTAATCGCTTACTTAATCATATTCTATCTAAGCATTAATAATCTTAATCTATTTAAATACTTCTTATACATACATTATCCAATTGGATCTTTATATCGTACTTTAGTACTTTCATCATTTACACTTGTATTAAGAATTAGTTTATTAATTTCGATTATATCCGCATGTTTTGGAGTATATCTTGGACATAGAGTTATTGTAATAAGAGTAAAATTAAAAAAGAAGAGTTTATCTTCTTCCAAATAATATTGATCCTAATCTAAATACGGTAGATCCTTCTGTATATGCTAAGTTGTAATCACTAGACATTCCCATTGATAATTCTGTTATCCGTGGGTATTTTTTTTGTGTTTCATCGAATAATAATTTTGCCTGATTAAATACTTTTCTTATTTCATTAATATCTTCTGTGTTTGGTCCAATAACCATAAACCCTCTACAACTAATATTAGAAAGGGAATGTGCATAATCAAGCAACTGACTAACATCAAGAGGATTAACTCCTGATTTCGTTTCTTCAGATGTAAACTTAACTTGGATTAATACATTCATAGTTTTATTTAATTTTATACATTCATTATTTATTAGTGTCAAAAGTTTCATTGAATCAACGGAATCAATCCAACTTGCAACTTTAGTAACATCTTTTACTTTGTTTGACTGTAAATGTCCGATGAAATGCCAAACTATTTCATTATTACAATTCTGTTTACTTAACAATTCTTGAACTTTGTTTTCTCCAAAGTGTCTAAACCCATTATTAAATACCTTCTGAATTGCCTCACAATCAAAAGTTTTACTAACGGCTACAATCTCATGTAAATTTGGATATTGTTGAATTAATTCAGTGTATTTCATTGTTATTCACTTTCTGTTTCATGATAAACTCTAATTAGAGGTATACTTATGAAAAAATCATCCATTCATTCAGTTGTATATCAAATTTGGCCACGGTCTTTTAACGATTCAAATGATGATGGTATTGGAGATATTCGCGGGATTATTCAGAAGCTTGATTACTTAAAAATGCTTGGTGTAAATCAACTTTGGCTTTCTCCAGTATTTGTGTCTCCAAATAAAGATTATGGATATGATATACAGGATTATTATAGCATACAGCCTGAATTTGGTACGATGCAGGATATGTTGGAGTTGATTGAAGAATCTAAAATGAGAGACATTTCTATCATAATGGATTTGGTCGCTAATCATACTTCTGATCAACATCCATGGTTTCAAGATGCCATAAAAGATAAAGATTCTAAGTATCGTGATTACTATTTTTTCCGTGAAGGTAAAAATGGAAAAGAACCTAATAATTGGATTAGCTTATTTGGAGGATCTGCTTGGACTAAACTTGATAATGAAGATAACATGTATTACCTTAGTTTGTTTACACCTCAACAAACTGATTTAAATTGGGAGAATATTGAAGTTCGTAATGAAATCAAGAAAATCTTAAAATTCTGGTTAGATAAAGGTATATCTGGATTTAGAATGGATGTAATAAATATTATAAGTAAAAAAGAAGGGTTACCTGATAAGAATCCGAATAAAAAGGGATATCAATTTGCGGATGATTATATTGTTTCAAGAGAGAAATCGCATATCTATATTAATGAATTATATGAAAGTTTATTAAAAGAGTATCCAGGATTATTCATAGGAGAAGGATTATTAATTACTCCTGAACAAGCTAAACTTTATAGTGGTGCAACAACTAAAGAACTTGATCTTATGTTTCATTTTGATACGGTTTTAATTGGATGTGGTCCATTAGGTAAATATGATTTTAGGAAATTGTATCGTTGGACAATTTCAGAATTTAAACAAATTTTCTTCAAATGGCAAATGTCATCCGATAAAGATAATTTCTATTTAGGTAATTTTTTATCTAATCATGATAATGGAAGAGCAGTTTCTCGTTTTGGGAATGATTCAAAATATCATATTGAAAGTTCAAAAGCTCTATTAACATTAGTATTTACAAGTCGTGGAACACCATTTATTTATCAAGGTGAAGAAATTGGCATGACAAACATGAGAATAGAAATGGAAGATTGGAAAGACTTTGAAGCGATTAATGATTATGAAGTGCTTCAAACAATGATGCATTTGCCTAAATCGATTTCAAAGCGTGTTATACAGGCTATGACACGTGATCAGGCTCGGACACCAATGCATTGGTCAAATTCTGTAAATGCAGGATTTTCAAATGTTAAGCCATGGATGGTTGTAAACCCAAATTACACATCGATAAATGTCGATGATCAATTAAATGATACGAATTCAATCTTGCATTATACAAAAGAATGTATCGATTTGTATAAAAGTGATGAATGTTTCGCATTTGGACATATTGAACCATTCTTAATAAAGCATACTGAGTTAATTGGATATCGAAGATTTAATGAAAATAGTGAGTATTTAATTTTAGTCAATCTATCAAATAAGTTCATTAATTTTAAATTAGAATCAAAATATTGGCATGCAAAACCAATCATGTACAATGTAAGCTTAATCATGTTACAAGAAAAGATGATATTTAGACCATATGAATCGATTGTACTTAAGGTCAAATAAGTAGACTTTGAGATTTTAATCGTTAAGATTAAATTAAAGGAGATATACGATGTTAAATATAAAAGATAAAGCACCAGATTTTGAACTAAAAAACCAAAAAGGTGAAGTTAGAAGATTAAGTGATTATAAAGGTCAGTATGTTGTATTGTATTTCTATCCAAAAGACAATACACCAGGTTGTACAACTCAAGCTTGTACTTATCGTGATGCAATGCCAACGTACACTGAGAATAATATAAAGGTATTTGGTATTAGTAAAGATGATTTAGATTCACATAAGAAGTTTGAATCAGATTTTGATTTAAATTTCGAATTATTGAGTGATGAATCAAAAGAAGTTATTATGGCATATGACGTTTGGAAAGAAAAGAACATGTATGGCAAAATCACAATGGGTGTTGAACGTACAACGTTTGTAGTAAATCCAGAAGGTGAAATTGCACAAATATTTAGAAAAGTTGATCCTAAGCTTGACAGTGAAGTTGTTTTAAAATCAATTCTTGGATAATTAAATGCTGGGTAAATACTCAGCATTTTTTTGTTTGCTCTATGAATTAAGGTCTAGCTTTAGTATAATAATCGTTAGAGGAATGGAGGATTTCCATGTTTTTAAAACGTATTGAAATACAAGGGTTTAAATCCTTCGCAGATAGAGTCAATATCATTTTTGACCATTCAGTAACAGGGGTAGTTGGTCCAAATGGATGTGGTAAGAGTAATATTGTAGATGCGATTCGTTGGGTTCTGGGGGAACAATCCGTAAAATCATTACGTGGATCCGCCATGACAGATGTAATTTTTACAGGAAGTGAACTTAGAAGAAGTGTAAATTTTGCGGAAGTTACACTCGTTTTTGATAATAGTGATCGATCTTTTGATTTAGCTTTTGATGAAGTAGAAATAACAAGACGTTTACATCGAGAAAATTCTGAAGCTGAATATCTAATCAATAAGACTCCTTGTCGATTAAAGGATATTTTAAGTTTAACAATGGATAGTGGTATTGGAAGAGATTCATTAAGCTTGATTTCACAAGGAACTATTACTAGTTTTTCAGAAGCAAAACCAATTGATCGAAGAGGAATTTTCGAAGAAGCAGCTGGAGTTGCGAAGTATCGTAAACGTAAAGATGAAGCAGTTAATAAACTTGAGAAAACACAGGTTAATTTAGAACGTATAAATGATATTTATCTAGAGTTACAAAAACAAGTATATCCTCTAAAGAAAGCTGCTCAAAAAGCTAAGATTTATCAAGAGAAGAAAGCGCGCTTAGAACAAATCGAAATTGCAGTTTTAAGTGATCAGATTACTCATTTGAAGACTGAGTGTGAGAATGCTGAAAATGAGTTAAGTGAACTACATGCTAAAGAAGCTCTTTTAGAAGCTTCGATTCAAGTTCATGAAAACAATAATATGTTAGCTAAATCTGAGTTGCACCAACTTGATTTACAGATTCATACATTACAAGAAGATTTAATTAGAATTGTTAATGAGATTCAGACATTAGAAACTCGTAAGATTGAAATTGATGAAAAACGTAAATATACATTAGAAATTGGTAATCAAGAAGAGAAGACAAATCAACTTTTATTATTACTTGAAGAAGCTAAACGAGAATATGAAGATCGTGATCAACGTTTAAATCAATTAACGTTAGATATTCAAAATCTTACACAACGTACAGTAGAAATAAATCGTAAACTAATTGATCAAAATACGAAATGTGAAGAATCAAACAGTAAATTAAATCGTGCTTCCAATCGTTTGGAAGTTGCGAAGAATTTAGAATCAAGACCTTATATGAATCAAATGGGTGTTCAAGCAATTATGAATGCTCAACAAAGTCTTATGGGCGTATATGGTGTAATTTCTAAGCTTCTAATCCCACATGTAGGGTATGAAGAAGCAATTGGTGTAGCATTAGGTGGTGCACTGTATCATATCGTGACTAAAGATGAAGAATCAGCACGTAATGCGATTAATTTCTTAAAACGTAATGAATCAGGTCGTGCAACATTCTTGCCAATGACTGTTTTATTTAATCGTTTTATTAGTCGTGAACATGAAATTGTGTGTGATAATACAAAAGGATTTTTAGGTACAGCAAACGAATTCGTTAATTGTGATAATCGATTTGAAACTGTAAAAAGTTCACTTTTAGCGAATGTAATTGTTTGTGATACATTGGAAAATGGGAATACATTAGCAAAACTCTTAAATTATCAATATAAGATTGTTAGTTTGGAAGGTGATGTTATACATAGAGGTGGTTCTATGACGGGGGGTCGTCAAAAAGATAACCATTCACCATTATCAATTACTAAAGAAATTAATGAGTTAAAACTTAAAATTGAAGAATATCAAAATGAATTAAAGTTAAATCAAGATGGATTGTTTGATTTGAATAGTAAGAAAACTGATTTAGATAGTGATTTACTTGAAAAACGTATTGCGGCGGCACAATTAGAGCCAGTTCTTGACGCAAAACGTGCTAAATATGAACGATTAAAAGATGATTTAGATCAGATAGCACCTAATCTACAACAGGAATCACAAAGTTTTGAAGAAGATTTAATTGATTTATTAAACAAAGCTTATTTTAAGCGTGATGAATATACAGGACAATTGAAGAGTAAACGTGAATTACGTATGAAAAATGCTCAAGAGTCCGAACGTAGAGAGTTACAAATTCGTCAACAACGTCGTGATTTAAATGCACTACAAATCGTCAAACGCGATATTGAACTACAATCTACCCGTCAATTAACGAATATCGAAAACTTAATGAACCGATTAAGTCACGATTATCAAATGACTTATGAGTTTAGTTTAACCATTGAGAAAATTGAAGGTGTTGAGAATGCGGTTGAGGAAGTTAATCGTTTAAGAGCAGATATTGATTCATTAGGAAACATCAATATGACTGCACCTCAAGAGTATGAATCAGTCAATGAACGTTATGAATTACTTAAACAACAATACGATGAGATTAATGAAAGTAAAGATAAGATTCTTAACTTAATTCTTGAGTTAGATACCATCATGGTAGATCAATTCAAAGATATGTTAGATAAGATTAATGCCGAACTTCCTGAAGTTATTCAAGCGATGTTTGGTGGAGGTAAGGCATATTTAGCATTAGAAAATCCTGAAGATTTATTGAATTCTGGAATCGAGATTCATGTTCAACCACCAGGTAAATCAATTAAAAATATGCGTTTATTCTCAGGTGGTGAGAAGAGTTTAATCGCGATAAGCGTACTATTTGCGATACTAAAAGCAAGACATGTTCCACTTTGTGTATTTGATGAAGTTGAAGCTGCTTTAGATCAAGCAAATGTTGAGCGATTCTCTACCTATCTAAAGAAATTCTCAAGTACAACACAATTTATTGTGTTAACGCATCGTCCAGGAACAATGGCTCAATGTGATGTACTGTTTGGAGTTACTATGGGCAAAAGTGGTGTTTCACAAATGTTGAAAGTGAGACTAGCGGATGCGATGATGATGGCAGAAGAAGGAGCAGAAGCATGAGTTTATTTCAAAAAATAAAAGATCATTTTAATAAAAAAAATCAGAATGCATATTTTGAAGGGTTTAAAAAAACAGATGAGAAGTTTGGGGAAGGTTTAAGAAAACTTCTCAATCTAAATAAAGGTTTAGATGATGCTTTCTACAAAGATTTAATGCAAGTATTAATCGAAAGTGATGTTGGTTTAGAAACATCACAAAATCTATTAAATCGTTTAAAGAAAGAAGTTAAACAAAAGTCTATCACAACTTCAGCAGATGCGATTGATCAGCTAGGATCGGATATTTTAGAAGTGCTAAATGACTATAGAATAGTACTTGAAGATAAATTAAATATTATTTTAATGGTTGGAGTAAACGGTAGTGGTAAAACTACGAGTAGTGCTAAACTTGCTCAATTCTATAAGTTACAAGGTAAAAAAGTTATGCTTGTTGCGGCAGATACATTTAGAGCTGCAGCTGTTAAACAATTACAAACTTGGGCTCAAAGAATTGATGTACCTTGTTTTGCTGGTAAAGAAAACCAAGATCCTGCATCTGTAGTAGTTGATGCTTGTCGGAAAGCAGTTGATGATAATATCGATGTCCTTATTATTGATACTGCAGGACGTCTACAAAACAAAGTGAATTTGATGCAAGAATTACAAAAGATTCATCGTGTAATTGAAAAGACAGTTGGTTATTCTGCTCAACATAGCTTCTTAGTGCTCGATGCAAGTACTGGACAAAATGCTCTTAGTCAAGCAAGCTCATTCCTTGAAAGTTCAAATATTAATGCAATAATTTGTACAAAGATGGATGGTACTGCAAAAGGTGGAGTAATAATTGCTTTAGCATTGACCTTAAAAATTCCTGTTTCTTTTGTTGGACTTGGAGAGGGTATAAATGATTTGAAAGAGTTTGATAAAGAGGCTTATTTAGCTTCAATCACACAAGGCTTACAATAATGTTAAATAAAAGTGAACATTATAATAATCTGTTAGATTTTTATGAATCACTATTAACAGAAAAACAAAAACGTGTAGCACATATGTACTTTAGAGAAGATTATTCTTTATCTGAAATTGCAGAACATACATTAAGTAGTCGCAGTGCTGTACATGACAGCTTACAAAGAGTAGAATCAATATTGGATTCATTTGAAAAAGAATTAAAGTGTCACCAACATTTTATTGAACGTCAAGAATTATATGTAAAACTTAAATTATTAAACATTGAGACGGTTAATGAGATTGTGGATGCCTTAATAAAAATCGATTAAGATAAAAGGAGAAAAAAATGAGTAAAATTATGGCAGTTAATGCAGGAAGTTCATCTCTTAAATTTCAATTATTTGAAATGCCGAGTGAAGAAGTTCTTACAAGTGGAGTAGTAGAGAGAATAGGGTTTAAGGATGGTATATTCACAGTTAAAGTAAATGGTGAAAAACACACTACGACTCAAGCAATCATTGATCATAAAGTAGCGGTCGAATTAGTACTAGAATCATTGATTAAGTACAATGTAGTTTCAAGCCTTGATGAAATTGTTGGAGTTGGTCATCGTGTTGTACATGGTGGTGAACTTTATGCAAAATCGATTGAAATCGATCCAACAGTTGAATCAGCTGTTATTGAACTTGCTGAATTAGCACCATTACACAACCCAGCGAATATGGTTGGTTATCGTGCGTTTAAGAAATCATTGCCACATGCAAGACATGTTGCTGTGTTTGATACTGCTTTCCATCAAACAATGACTGATGATATTTATCTATATCCAATCCCTTATGAATATTATCATGATTATAAAATTCGTCGTTATGGATTCCACGGAACATCACATTTCTTTGTTTCAAACCGTGTTGCAGAATTAATGGGTAAAGATAGTAAGTCAATTAATGTTATTACATGCCATTTAGGAAATGGTGCTTCATTATCCGCAATTCAAGGCGGTGTTTCTGTTAATACTTCAATGGGATTTACTCCACTTGCAGGGATTATGATGGGTACACGTTCAGGGGATATTGATCCAGCTATTATTACTTATATTATGCGTAAAACACATAAGACTGCTGAAGAAGTAATTGATGTATTGAATAAAAAATCAGGTATGTTGGGTGTAAGTGGTTTATCCAGTGATGCTCGTGATATTGAAAATGCAATTCATGAAGGAAATTCACGTGCAATATTAACACGTAAGATTTATGCTAATCGTGTTGCACAAACGATTGGTAGTTACTTAGTTCAATTAGGTCATGTAGATGCTGTTGTATTTACGGGTGGTTTAGGTGAAAATGACGTAGCTGCACGTGCTAGTATATTAGAACTTATCGAAGAAGCAATGGGAATTAAACTTGATTATGAACTAAATAATAAAACACGCGGTAAAGAAGTGTGCTTAAGTACTGCTGATTCAAAAGTTCAAGTATGGGTTGTTCCTACAAATGAAGAATTGGTTATCGCACAAGACACAGTAAATATCATAGGTTTATAGAATGAAAATAATTCTAGACAAGATTGAGAAATCTGAAATTATTTGTGTGTTTCGTCATCAGTCTCCTGATCCAGATGCGTTAGGCTCTCAGTTTGGACTTGTTAATTGGATAAAAGAAACTTATCCAACAAAACAGGTTTTCGCAATGGGCTGGCATCGAGGACAATCAGCAGATCTTTTCGGTGAGTATGAAACAGTAAGTGATGAAATCGTAAAATCAAGTCTAGCAATTATTCTTGATACTGCTAATAAAGCAAGAATAGATGATGATCGATTTGAAATGGCAAAAGATTCAATCAAACTTGATCATCATCCTTTTACTGATCAATATGCGCATTATGAATATATTGATGATACAGCTGCAAGTACATCTGAATTAGTCTGTCAATTGATTCGTACTAAATCTGAACAAACACTTAGTACTCAAACCGCAACGTATCTTTATATGGGGATTCTGACGGATACTTTAAGATTTTCTACTCAATCTACTAGTGCGAGTACACTACACAATGCGGCGTTTTTGGTTAATAGTCATTTAAACTTAAATAAAATTAATGATGATTTGTTTGGCATGGAACCAAATGAGTTTTTATTCTCAAACTACATACGTCATCATGCGGTTATTGAAGATAATGGATTAGTTTATATGAAGCTAGACCGACTAACATTGAAAAAATTGAATGTAACAGCTGGGCAAGCAAAAGAAAAAGTTAATGAATTAGGCTTAGTAAGATCGTTCAAAATATGGGCATTGTTTATCGAACAAGAAGAAGATGGATCAGTACACTATAATGGAAGTATTCGTTCTCGTAATCTAACTGTAAATGATATTGCGAAACGATACAATGGTGGGGGACATCGATTAGCCGCGGCTGTTAAGAAACTTGATGAAGTAACACTTGATGCTTGTATTAATGATCTTCGACTAAGAATAAAAGGAGAATTATGAGTAATCGATTCTATGGATTTGATATACCAAAGTCTACAAAAAAACTAAGTCCACTACGTTCACTAATACAATCAATTGTGATTGTTGGAGTAATAGCTTTTATTATTGATTATGTATCTTTACCTGCGTATAACGTTCATGACGCAGGTTTTATGTTTCTATTAGTATTTTACTTCTTAATGTTTGGGACATTATATGCGTCTTTTTCACATCAATTTAATATTCTAGTTAAAGGCTCATATGGAATCGCAATACTAATTATTCTATTTACGATTACAATGACATTCTTAAGTAGTGAGTTCTTAAATGCTTCTAAATATCGCGATCAAATAGTTATAAAAGAATCAGAAAATTTTAGTTCAGAGTTTGATGCTATAACTTTAGATAAAATGCCTTTAGTTGATCAAAATACTGCTCAGCAATTAGGTGATAAACAAATTGGTAGAGTTCAAGGTTTAGGGTCACAATTTAATATAAGTTCAGTTTATCTATTAATTAATGTAAATGAATCGATTTACCGTGTTTCTTCACTAGAGTATCAAGATTTCTATAAATGGGTACAAAATCGTGAACAAGGAATTCCTTCATACGTTTCAGTTAATGTGACGGATCCAACTGATGTAGAACTTGTTGATTTAGTAGCGGGTATGAAATATGCACCTTCAGCTTTCTTCAACGAAGATTTATTAAGACATGTTCGTTTTAAATATCGTACTGAAATGTTTGAAAGTATGAATTTTGAGATCGATGATCAGGGGAATCCTTTTTACATCGTTACTGTTAAAGAACCAAGTATTGGTTGGTTTGGTGGTTGGGATACTCAAGCATTAATTGTTGTAGATGCAGTAACTGGTGAAATGAATAAATACTCCGTTGATGATGCACCTGCATGGGTAGATCATATACAATCTGCTAATCTAGCTTGGTATCAAATTGATAATTGGGGTTACTATATTAATGGTTGGTTTAACACATTGTTCGGTCAAAAAGAAATGATTCAAACAACAGATGGTTATAATTATGTATCGATAGAGAAAGAAATTTATATTTTCTCAGGATTAACTTCTGTTGGTAGTGATCGTTCAATCGTAGGATTCGCTTTGATTAACTTACATACAAAGGAAGCTACATTTATTAAAATTGGTGGTGCTGATGAAATATCAGCAATGAATTCTGCTATTGGTCAAGTTCAACATTTAAATTACACTTCTACATTCCCAGTCTTACTAAATATAGAAGGATTACCTACATATTTCATGTCACTAAAAGATAATGAAGGTTTGGTAAAACTATATGCGATGGTAAGTGTACAAGATTATTCAGTTGTTGGAGTTGCGTCTACAGTGGAATTAACGCAAGCCTCATATATTGAACAATTGATGGAAAAAGGGTTAATTACAGGAGATGTATTAACTCAAAACGAATTAAATGGAACTATTTCCACAATAGTTAGTACCATAATTAATGGTACAACACAGTATTATTTCACATTAGAAGGAATTGATACGTTATTTACAGCATCATCAGAAATGAGTGTTGAATTAGCACTAACAAAGATATTAGATCCAGTTAAAATTCAGTTTACTGAATCGAGTGAAAATGTTATGACAGTCATAACATTCGATAATATCAATTATAATTATTAGAACAGCTCAGCTGTTCTTTTTCTTCTTAGCTTTGGTATAATAGATTAAATGAATCAGAATTTGTAGTTCTGAATGTAACATTAGAAGGGTGGACTCAATGAGTACTCATCTTTGTGTAAGAAGTGCTTATTCATTATTGAATGGAACTATGTCTGTTCAACGACTCGTGAATCAAGCAAAAAAACTTGGATATAAATCGATTGCGATAAGCGATGTTAATAGTATGCATGGTGTTATGGAATTTGTTTTTGCGTGTAAAAAAGTAGATATTAAGCCATTAATAGGATTAGAAATCAAAGTTAGTTTTCAGGATTATTTATTTCCGTTATTATGCATCGCAAAGAATGATAAAGGATATAAATCATTATTAAATCTATCAAGTTTAATGAATACTGGTTATAAATCAATTGACTTAAGTTTATTGTCAACATATCAAAATGAAGTTTTCTTTATACTTTATTCTGATGAAAGTTTATTTGATCAATTACTTATCAGTGGAAGTGATAAAGAAATTGAAGTTGTGACAGAAAAGTTAATTAACTTTTTGCCTAATATAGTTTTAGGGTTAAGTAAACAAGAAGATAAATTTATTAAGAATCAGAATTATCGATTGAAAGGGATATTGAGTAAATATTCTATTTTAGCGAGCGCATGTCATCGTGTTTATTATGCGGAAGCTGAAGAAGATGAAAATCTACGAGTATTACGTGCAATTGATAAGCAATTAGTATTATCAGATCGAAACTTAGTAAAAGAGAGCTTTAGGTATATGTTATCTCAAGAAGAAATGCTTGATTTATATGGATCAGACGCATGCAATGTGAGTGATAAAATTGCGGATGAATGTGATTTAAAGTGGGAGAGTACTAAGACATATCTACCAAAATTCGAAACTCCAAATAATGTATTATCTTCACAATATTTAACTCAATTATGTCTAGCTGGTTTAGAAAAGAGATTGGATAATAATGAGAAGATTAACCAATATCGCGCACGGTTAAAGAATGAACTCGATGTCATTGTTTCGATGCAATACGAAGATTATTTTCTAATCGTTTGGGATTTTATACGTTTTGCGAAAACTCAGGGAATTTATGTTGGTCCAGGTCGTGGATCTGCAGCAGGCTCACTTGTTTCGTATTGTTTAGGGATTACACATGTAGATCCAATACAATATGATTTACTATTTGAACGTTTCTTAAACCCTGAGCGTATTTCACTACCAGATATTGATACTGATTTTCCAGATAATCGAAGAGATGAAGTAATTCAATATGTATTACATAAATATGGTAAAGAACATGTGGCACATATTTCAACTTTTGGTACATTAGCGGCTAAACAAGTTTTAAGAGATGTTGGACGTGTAATGGAAATAAACACACGTGATTTAGATTCAATTAGTAAAACGATTCCTTTTACACCTAAAATTACGTTAAAAGATGTTTATACGCAAAGTTCAAGATTTAAACAATTAATTGATTCGGATGAAAGATACCAGAAATTATTTACGATAGCGAGTTCTTTAGAAGGGTTACCAAGACACATCTCAACTCATGCGGCTGGGATTGTGATGAGTAGTATTAATTTAACTGAAGTTGTACCATTAATTCAAATTGAATCCGATATGTTATCTACGCAATTTACAATGGAATATTTAGAATCTTTAGGTTTAATCAAAATGGATTTCTTAGGGTTACGTAACTTAACAATTATCGATGATGTTGTACAAGCAATCTTAAAAGAGAAAAAAATAGCACTTAATATTCTAAAAATTCCAATGGATGATGCTAAAACATTAGCGTTAGTTAAAGCTGTAGATACTGTTGGAATATTTCAACTTGAATCTGAAGGAATGAAGAATTTATTACGACAAATGAAAACGAGTCGTTTTGAGGATATTGTCGCAACCATTGCATTATTTAGACCAGGACCAATGGAAAATATACCAGAGTATATTAATGCGAAAGAGCATCCAGAGAAGATTCATTATATTGTCCCTGAGTTAAAACCGATTGTTGAATCAACGTACGGAATTTTAATTTATCAGGAACAAATTATGCAAGTTGCTCAAAAAATGGCAGGTTTTAGTTTAGCAAAAGCTGATTTATTAAGAAAAGCCATGAGCAAAAAGAATGCGAATGAACTTACTAAGCTTGAACAAGCATTTGTTAATGGTTGTATAAAGAATAATTATACTGAATCGGTTGCTAAAGAGGTTTATGCATTAGTGTTTAAGTTTGCTAATTACGGATTTAATAAATCACATAGTGTTGCTTATGCAATGATTTCATATCAAATGGCATATCTTAAGGCGAATTTTCCAGACTTTTTCTTTGTTGCATTACTTAATAGTGTTATTGGAAGTGAAAGTAAGACATTTGAATATCTACAAGAGGCGAAAAACCATAAAGTTAATGTACTTGGACCATCCGTTAATTCAAGCAAAGAAGGATATTACATTGAAAATAACGCAATACGCTTTCCTCTATTAATCATTAAAGGTGTTGGAACTGTATTAAGTAGAGAAATCTTGAGTGAACAAAGTAAAGGATTATTTAAAGATTACTATGATTTCGTTGTGCGAATGAATACGCATCGCATATCTAAATCAAATTTTGAATCACTTATAGACGCAGGTGCATTAGATGAGTTCAATCTATCGCGAAATTCAATGAAAGCATCTTTACAGGATGCGATTGATTATGCAAACATGATTAAAATTGAACATAATCAACAGATATCAATTGATACTACTTTAGTAAAACCATTAGAAATGGTGATTGTTAAAGATCAACCATTGGAACGTGTGGAAAATGAAAAAGCAGTGTTAGGATTCTATTTAAGTGATCATCCGCTCGTGTATGTAAAGAAAAAGTATAATAACCCTAATTCTATAATTCTATTAAATGTTTCAAATTCTACACAAAGTTTTATTGGGATGATAAAGAAAGTTAAATCACATCGAACTAAAAATGGTAGTATGATGGCATTCTTACAAGTATATGATGAGAGTGGTGAAATAGATTGTGTGGTTATGCCAAATGTCTATCAACTTGTATCTGAACGCTTAAAAAATGGAGAGTTAATTCTAATAGAAGGTATTATCGAAAAAGAGAAGTCGTGTTTTGTGAAGAAAATTGATATGATTGAACGATAAAGGAGATTAAATATGGCTAAATTACTAATTGTGGATGATGAAGCAAAAATTAGAGAAGTTGTAAAAGAATATGCCATGCTCGTACATGAGTATGATGTAGATGAAGCAGAAAATGGTCATATCGCTCTTCAAAAGGTAGAACGTAATGATTACGATTTGATTGTATTAGATATTATGATGCCAGTAATGGATGGGTTTACAGCGTGTAGAGAAATTAAAAAGATTAAGAACATACCGATTATTATGTTATCAGCACGTGATGAAGAGTATGATAAACTTCATGGTTTTGATTTAGGTGTTGATGATTATGTCGTGAAACCATTTAGTCCTAAAGAATTAATGGCACGAATTAATGCAGTATTAAAGAGAAATTCTGAGAAAGAACACAATCGTTTTACATTTGAAGGATTAGATGTCGATGTCGACGCCAGAGATGTTTTTATTGATAAACAAAAAATCACATTAACTCCAAAAGAATTTGATTTACTCGTTTATCTCATTCGTAATAAAAATACGGCAATTAATCGAGAAATATTATTAGAAAAAGTTTGGAATTATTCCTATTTCGGAGACGATCGTACAGTTGATACACATATAAAAATGTTGCGTCATAATTTAAAGGAATATCGTAAGTTTATTATTACAGTTAGAGGAACGGGGTATAAGTTTGAAGTTTGATTTTCATAACATTCGATTTAGAACATGGCTATACTTTTTCACCTTAATGTTAGGTGTTTTAGTTATGTTATGGTTGATGCAAATTGTGTTGTTAAGTGCTTATTTCAAAGAGATGAAAATCACTCAAGTTAAAGAGGTTTCTAATGTAATAGAAGAAAGTATTGAGAACAACCAATTTAGTATAAAAGTACAAATTAGTGCAGTTCAAAATAATGTATGTGGTTTAGTTTATAACAGTAAAGGACAGCTACTATATCAAGTAGATGCTTTAGGGTTGGGATGTGTTTTAAACTCTAATGCGATTGGCTTTACACAAAAGATTATGAATTATACACAACTCGTGGATGAATCACCTGAGAAAGAATTCGCATTAACTGTTACTAACTCTGTGATTCAGCAAGATATGATTATATTTGGAAAGAAATTGAATTTAAATTTTGGAAGTTACTATATCTTTTTGAATTCAAGTTTGTTACCAATCGATTCAACAATATCAATCCTTCAGCAACAATTTATCTATGTCACTATCATTGTTTTTGTTTTGTTTAGTATTGTGTCCCTTATAATTTCAAGTCGATTATCGAAACCGATTATTAATATGAAAAAAGAAGCAATCAAATTAGCGCATGGTAACTATGATGTTAAGTTTGAGAAGGGTGAGTTTACAGAATTTACAGAACTTGCGGAAACACTAAATTATACATCCGAAGAATTAAAGAAAATGGATGAGTTAAGAAAAGATTTAATTGCGAATGTATCACATGATATTAAAACACCTTTAACAATGATTAAAGCGTATGCAGAAATGATTAAGGATATTTCTGGAGATAACAAGAAAAAGCGTGAACAACATCTTGATGTCATTTTAGATGAAGTAAATCATTTAGATCACTTAGTTCAAGATATGACGCAATTATCACAGTTCCAATCTAATGTTGTGACTCTACAGACAAAGAATTTTAATGTTGTAGATCTTGTAAATGAATCTCTCAGACTACTTGATGGTTTGATTAAATCGAATAAAATACAAGTTCAAATATTCTCACCTAAAGAGGTAATCGTAATTGGTGATCCATTAAAAATTAAACAAGTATTAATTAATTTCATAAATAATGCGATTAAATTTATTGGTAAAGATAATCAATTAGTTATTCAAATATTATGTGAAGAAGAAACAGTAAGAATCGAAGTAATAGATCATGGTATTGGTATCTCAAGTGATGATTTACCTTATATTTGGGATCGTTATTTTAAAATTGATAAACATCATCATCGAAATGTGGCTGGCACTGGTTTAGGTTTAAGTATTGCGTCTGCGATTCTTAAGAGCCATGGATGTAATTTTGGTGTGACGAGTGAATTAGAAAAAGGAAGCGTTTTTTGGTTTGAAATGAAATATGCTAAAAAACCAGAACACGTATTATGAGAACGTTAGATTACATACCGAATACAAATTTAAAATTGATGCAAGATTCGCATCATTTTAAAATGACTTCAGATTCTATTCATCTCTGTGAGTTCATAAATGTGCGTAAGCGCGACAAAGTGTTAGATATTGGTTGTAATAATGGCGTTATTACAATGGTTGCTAAACTCAAAACAAATGGGGATTGTGTAGGCATAGATATTAATTCCGAAGCGATTAAATTAGCTAAAGAGAACGCGGATTTAAATCTATTAACTCATATATCGTTTGTAAATTCTTCACTTCAAGAATATATGGATTCTAATTTCGACTTAATAAGTTGTAATCCACCCTATCATAAAGATAAAACGAACAAAGATACTGCTAATTTCGATGGGATGCTAACGTTAGAAGAATTAGCATTTCATTCTTTTAGGTTACTAAAAGATAAAGGTCGATGTGCAATCGTTATTAAATCAGAACGTTTATCTGAATGTATTACGGTTTTTAATAATTATAAATTTGGATTAAAACGAATTCGCTTTATTCATCACAGTATTAATCATCCTTCGAGTAGTGTTTGTTTAGAGTTTATAAAGAATGGTGTTCAACAAACAATTGTGGAAGCACCAGTTATAAATCATGTGGGGTAAAATATGAATGGAACAGTTGTAAATACATTAAGCATCATAATCGGATCGCTTATTGGTATTGGGTTAAAAAACGGATTTATTAAAGAAAAAAGTAATGCGATTATGGGTGCACTTGGGTTGAGTGTCATTATTATAGGTTTACAAGGGGTTATAAATTATACAGAACCTTTAAGATTAATTGTTGCATTAGCATTAGGTGTTCTAATTGGTGAAATGATTGATTTGGATAACTACATTAATCGATTTGCTAGACGTTTAGAAAAGCGATTTTCGAGTGGTGAAGAAGGGCGATTTGCACAAGGATTTGTCGGTGCGAGTATCCTATTTGGAGTTGGGGCAATGGCTATTATTGGATCAATCCAAAGTGGTTTAGAGTCCAATCAAACAATCCTCTATACTAAATCGCTTTTAGACTTTATTTCCGCGATAGTGTATGCTTCTACCTTCGGTTGGGGGGTAATGTTTTCTGCATTTGTTATCTTCATATATCAAGGTTTTATAACACTTTTAAGCGTTGTGGTAGCTCCATACTTAACTGATAGTGTAATTGTTGATATCGGGGCAGTTGGCTCAGCTCTTGTAATGGCAATTGGCTTAAATATGTTAAATATGACGAAGCTGAAATTAGCGAATTTCTTACCATCAATATTCGTAATGTTAGTGATTTCTTTGGTTTTGTTAAACATTTGACAACAAATATAATTATGCTATACTTACTACGTTGTATTTCCAGATGGAATGCAACCGCACGTTAAGGTTTTTAAGCGCCTAAAAGGCCACCGCACACGGCGAGTCTCAAAAACTGAAGGAGGTGCAAAAAATGTACGCAATTATCGAAACAGGTGGCAAACAACTCAAAGTAGAAGTTGGACAAAGTATTTTCGTTGAAAAACTTTGTGTTGAGCCAGGTGAAGTTGTTGTATTTGACAAAGTATTACTAGTCAATGCAAAAACCACAAAAGTGGGTACACCTTATGTGAAAGGTGCTACTGTTAGTGCGAAAGTAGAAAAACAAGGCAAGGAAAAGAAGATTATTATCTTCAAATACAAGTCGAAAAAAGGTTCTACACGTCGTAAACAAGGTCATCGTCAACCTTACACAAAACTTGTCATTGAAGCTATCGAAGCTTAATTATGATTAAAGTTGAAGTTGTAAGAAAAAATCAGTTGATCCAAGAAATTAATATTTCTGGACATGCGGATTCAGGTCCTAAGGGATATGATTTGGTTTGTGCAGCGGTAAGTAGTATCGCTACAGGTGCTCTCAATGCATTAGATCAAATATGTTCTAAAGACGTGCAGTTATCATTAACTGATAATCCGGATGCAATGATTAAGATTAAAGTATTACAAAATCGTGACGATTTGCAATTGTTACTAAAGATGATGTTAATTCAGCTTAAAACAGTGCAAGAAAGTCAACAAAAATACATTCACATTAAGGAGGTGTAGTCATGTTGTTTAAGTTAAATATCCAATTATTTGCTTCTAAAAAAGGGGTTGGATCGACTCGTAACGGTCGTGATAGTCACTCGAAGCGTTTAGGTGCCAAGAAATCAGATGGACAATTCGCAACGGCAGGTTCAATTTTATATCGCCAACGCGGTACTAAGATTCATCCTGGTACGAATGTCGGACGTGGTGGTGATGATACCCTGTTTTCAAAAGTAGACGGTATCGTTAAGTTTGAACGTTTAGGCAAAGACAAAACAAAAGTTTCTGTTTATCCACAAGCATAAAATCCCGTTAAGGGATTTTTTTATCGGAGGGTTAACCCAATGTTTATTGATAGAGTAAAAATTAAAGTAAAAGCAGGTAAAGGTGGCGATGGTATGGCTTCCTTTAGACGCGAAAAGTATGTTCCATTAGGTGGACCATATGGTGGTGATGGAGGTAGTGGAGGATGTGTAATATTCGAAGCAGATCCGAATAAATCGACACTTTTAGATCTACGTTTTAACCGACATATTGTTGCACAAGATGGAGCTAAAGGTTTAAATAAGAAAATGCATGGCGCAAGTAGTGAAGATATCATTATTAAAGTACCAATTGGGACAATAATTAAGGATATTAAGCATGACTTAATCTTGGCAGATCTTATCGAAGTAGGACAACAAGCTATTATCGCAAATGGCGGTCGTGGTGGTCGAGGTAACTGGCATTTTTCAACTAGTCGAAATCCAGCCCCTGATTTTGCCGAAAAAGGCGAAATGGGTGAAGAAAAAGAAGTTGAAGTTGAGTTAAAGTTATTAGCAGATGTTGGGTTAGTTGGATTTCCATCCGTTGGTAAATCAACATTCCTTTCAGTTGTTAGTAAAGCGAAACCAGAAATTGCGGCTTATCCTTTCACAACACTTGTTCCTCAATTAGGTGTTGTACAAGTTCCAGATGGTCGTTCTTTTGTGTTAGCTGATTTACCAGGGCTAATTGCTGGTGCCCATCAAGGTAAAGGTTTAGGACATCAGTTCTTAAAACATATTGAACGTTGTCGTGTACTTATCCATATTATTGATATGGGTGCTGAGGATCATCGTGATCCAATTGATGACTTTAGAGTCATTAATGAAGAATTAGCACAATATGAATTCCGATTAACTGAAAGACCACAAGTGATTGTCGCTAATAAAATGGATTTACCGGATGCGCAAGAAAATTTAAAGAAGTTTAAAGAAGCATATCCAGATCTTCCAGTATTTGAAACTGTGACATTAATCAGTGAAGGTTTAGACCAAGTTCTATATGCAGTTGCGGATATATTAGCTACTGCTACAACATTCATTCAAGATGAAATTCAAAATGAAGCTGTACATTACAAATTTATTGAAGAAATTCCGTTTGAAGTTAAGCAAATCAAAGAAAATACGTATGAATTATTTGGAGATCGTATCGAAAGATTATTCCATCGTGCAGATATTACAACTGAGCAGGGTGCACAACGTTTTGCGCGTCAATTAAGACATTTAGGTGTAGATCAAGCGATGCGTGCTAAAGGCGTTAAAAATGGCGATATTATTGTCATAGAGGATTACCAGTTCATATTTATGGATTAGTTGTTGTGTTATAATATTTCTATGATCGCATTTATAAAAGGAAAAGTTCATAGTTTTAGTTTAGATTGGGTTATTTTAGATTGTGGTGGAATTGGATATAAAATCTATTTTGCTCATCCTGAAAGACTTAAATTAAATGAAGATGTGTTACTTTATACTCATCAGTACATTCGTGAAGATGAACATAGTCTCTTTGGGTTTTCAACGCAAAGTGATTATGAACTTTTCATTAAATTAATTAGTGTAAAAGGAGTTGGTTGTAAGACAGCCAATTCCATTTTCGCATCTAGTAGTACAGATCGACTAGTACAAGCTATTGAAGTATCAGATATTGATTATCTAAAGAAATTACCAGGTATTGGCGCTAAAACAGCTTCGCAGATTATTCTAGATTTAAAGGGAAAACTAGTTTCTGAACATAAAGAAGATAGTAGAATACCAAAATCTATGAGTGATACGTTTGATGCATTAAAATCTCTTGGGTATAAACAAGCAGAATTGAATCCATTAATTAAAATACTTGAAAAAGATATTGATCAATCAACCGATGCTTTATTAAAACACAGCTTACAGATTTTAGGTCAAAAGAGGAGTAAGTAAGATGGAAGATCGCTTATTATCATCTAATTTGATGCAAGAAGATGAGGACATGAATTTACGTCCTCAATTTTTAAGTGAATATGTTGGGCAAGAGCATTTGAAAGAGAATTTAAAGATATTTATTCAAGCAGCGAAGAATCGTTCTGAAAGTTTAGACCATGTTTTACTATATGGTCCTCCAGGACTTGGTAAAACAACATTAGCGTATATTCTATCGCATGAAATGGAACGTAATATTCGTATTACAAGTGGTCCAAGTATCGAACGTTCTGGTGATTTAGCAGCAATATTAAGCACATTGGAAGCTGGAGATGTACTATTCATTGATGAAATACATCGTTTACCTAAAGTTGTTGAAGAAGTGTTGTATCCAGCAATGGAAGATTATGCGATTGATATCGTGGTTGGTAAAGATGCATCTGTTCGTTCAATTCGATTAGATTTACCACCATTTACACTTGTTGGAGCTACAACGCGCGCGGGTGATTTAACGGCTCCATTAAGAGATCGTTTTGGTATAGTTAGTAAATTAGAATACTACTCAATTGATGAACTTGGCCTAATTTTGCGTAGAACATCACGTGTTTTAGATACGCCGATTGATGATGAAGCAATAATTGAGATTGCGAAGAGAAGTCGAGGTACACCAAGAGTTGCGAATCGATTATTTAGACGTGTAAGAGATTTTGCGCAAGTTCTAAATGAAGGAACGATTAGTTTAAAGATTGCTAAACATGCGTTAGATCGTTTAAAAGTTGATCATTTAGGTTTAGATGACGTCGATATACGTTACTTAAAAGGAATAATTGATCGTTTTAAAGGTGGACCTGTAGGGTTAGAAGCAATTGCCTCAAGCATTCAAGAAGAATCAATGACACTTGAAGATGTATATGAACCGTATTTATTACAGATTGGTTTTATCAATCGTACCGCAAGAGGTAGAGTAGTTACATTGAAAGCATATGAGCATTTAGGATTAAAGGTACAAGAGAGACTCTTTGAGTAACTCTTTTTTATTGATTTATATCAATATTTCATTAAAATAGTATTAAAACGAGGTTATATGAAAAAGAATATTCTATTTTTAGCTTTAGGAATTTCTACATCTGTGATATCTAAATTATTACAGTTTTATTCAAATTCTAAACTTGGAGATATTATTGTATTATTTTCTGCAGTGTTTTTTGTTTGTGCTATTTCATTCTCTGTCAAGCAATTTAATTCATATTATGAAAATGCATCAACAAAAAATAGTGCATTAAGAACCTTAATTTTTACATGTTTTGATGTTATGTTATTTCAAATTATGATGATGTTAATTGTTAATAAGTATTTAGTTGGAATGTTATTAATTATTCCAATAATTGGTTTAAGTTATTTAAGTTATATTAAATGGAAAGAAATACTAAATAATAACTAATTCTAAAATTTCGTACAATGCTTCAACATCCAAACATGCTTTATTGGATGTTTTTATAATGTGTTCATTTAATGTTTCATCAAAGTAAGCCCATTGTGCCCATATAAAATCTACACTTGCGTTTTTAGCCATTTCATAACCAACTGGCATATCATCGATTACCAGTATTTCTTCAGCTTTAATGTTCAAGGTATTAATAAGTGTACGTATAGGATAAGTATGTGGTTTAAGATTCTCAGGTCCATGATCATACGCAAAGACTAAATCTGGTTCAAATCCAAAATGATCTTTGTAGTCTCTAATTATTTCTTTCGATTCAGAATATGAAACGACAACTATTTTACCACCATT
>DASSDQ010000045.1:0-9063 GCA_035697025.1 Erysipelotrichaceae bacterium
TGAAAACTATGGACCACGTGTAAAATACTGGTTAACCATTAATGAACAAAATATGATGATCCTCTATGGACCGGTTATTGGGACAACTAAGCCTGGTCAAGAAGGACTCTTGTATCAATCCAATCATTATATGTTACTGGCTCAGGCGAAGGTATTTAAGCTCTGTCACCAAATGGTGCCAGGCGCAAAGATTGGACCTGCCCCAAACATTAGTGTGAACTATCCACATACATCAAAACCAGAAGACAATCTTGCGACATTGTATGTCAATGCAGTACGTAACTGGTTGTATCTTGATATTGCGGTATGGGGTAAATATAATCCTGTCGCAATGGATTATATTACGAAAAAAGGCTTTAAGATTGAAATTACGGATGAAGAAATGGAAATCCTACGTGATGGAAAACCTGACTTCATTGCCTTCAATTATTACAATACCGCCACTATAGAAGCGTACAGTGAATCAGAAGCTGCGACACAAGGTGACCAACAAATCGCATTAGGTGATCCGGGTTACTTCAAAGGTGTTGCGAATGAATTCTTGCCATTTACAGACTTTGGTTGGCAAATCGACCCACTTGGTTTCCGTACAACATTAATGGAAATCTATTCACGTTATCATTTACCACTACTTATTACTGAAAATGGTTTAGGTGCGTATGATAAAGTTGAAGAAGATGGCTCAATCAATGATGATTATCGTATTGATTACTTGAAACAACACATTACAGAACTTAAACGTGCAGTTGAAACAGGCGTCGATGTCATGGGATATTGCCCATGGTCTGCGATTGATTTAATCTCAACTCACCAAGGTTTCTTGAAACGTTATGGTTTTGTATATGTTAATCGTGATAATGATGATCTAAAAGATCTTAAACGTTTGAAGAAGAAATCATTCTTCTGGTATAACGCATTAATTAAAGAAAACGCTAAAAGTTTATAAGAATGAGCACCTCAGGGTGCTCTTATTTGTGAGGTCAAAATGAAACTAATCATCAAGGAAATAATACAAACAGATCTACCAATACTATTAAAACTTATTAAGGAATTAGCGAAATATGAAAAACTACTTGATCAAGTTAGCGCTTCTGAGAATCTACTAACACAATGGATTATAAAAGAGAAGAAAGCTAACGCATTATTACTCGAATATAATCATGAGATTGTAGGATTCGTATTAACCTTTAATAATTTTTCTACATTTTTAGGGAAACCAGGTATCTATCTAGAAGACTTATATATAAAAAAAGCCTATCGCAATAAGGGATTTGGTAAACAAGTTTTTAGATATCTTGCGAATGAATGTATACAAAAAGGATATGGAAGACTAGAATGGTCCGTATTGGATTGGAATGAACCAAGAATACAGTTTTATAAGAAATTAGGTGCACTTCCAATGAGTGATTGGACTACCTATCGATTAACTGAATCTGAATTCAATAAACTAATTTAGATAACATCATTTGCATATTCCTCATCACTTTATTAAACTATAAATGTGATTTACATCACTTAGAAATGAGGAAGTATGCGTAAGTTTTTTACAATACTTTTAGTCTCATCTATTTTTACGGCATGTTCGTCAGTAAAAAATGAAGAGACACAAGAAATTAATATCTATTCTGCACGTAATTACGATGTAGATAAGGATTTACTCCTGCTGTTTGAAGAAGAGACTGGAATTAAAGTGAATCTATTTGAAGGTAAAGGAGATGAACTTATTGAACGATTAAAACTCGAACAATCAGAACCTATTGCCGATATCTTTATGACAGTGGGTGCGGAGACCATCTATCCTGCACTACAAAATGATTTATTGGATGATTTAGACCTAACATCCTACCAAGATATACTAGAAGAAGGATACTATGGAGACAAGTGGGTTGCGTTAACACGTCGTGCACGTGTGATTGTGTACGATAAAGTAAACAATCCAAATCCAACGATTCAATCTCTCAATGATTTAACAGATCCTCAATATTCAGGACAAATCTTAAGTCGTAGTTCTACATCAACGTATAACTTAGCCCTTATGGCACATCAGATTCAACTCAATGGAAAAAATGCGACAAAGGAACTTATGTTGGGATTGGTTAATAACTTTGCGAGAACACCAACAGGTAATGATCGTGATCAAGCTAAAGCTGTTGTGGCTGGCTTGGGTCAATATGCGATTATGAATACCTACTATGTAGCCGCAATGGAACGTTCATCTGAAGCAGAAGAAGTGAAAGTTGCGAATCAAATTGGACTCATTTATCCAATCGAAACACATGTTAATATCAGTTGGATTGGACAAATTAAGAATAGTCCTAATCCTACGAATGCACAATTGCTCATCGAATTCTTACTATCAGAAACCGCGCAAAAAGAATATGCGGACAAGAATGGTGAATACCCTGTATTGAATACCATTCCTGTATCATCTCTCTTACTCCCTTGGAATGAATTCAATAAAGCAGAAATTGATTATGAAACACTTGGACAATACTCTGTTGAGACCGTTCAATTGTTCGATGAAGTCGGTTGGGAATAATGTTTACTTGGAAACGTTTTACACAGATAAGTAGTATCCTATGGATATTACTTATCTTTATCCTATTTAGTGAGACTTTTATCCTACTATTTACACCCAGTAACGAGAACTGGCAACATAGTGTTGATTATGTCTTCAAAGATGTCAGTATAAATACACTCATCATTGTAGGATTCTCTACTCTATTTGCCTGTATACTCGGACTGTTACTCGCCACATCAGTCTCACTCTTCGAATTCAAAGGACGAAAACTCTTTAGTTTTCTTTTTTATCTGCCCTTAGCGTTTCCACCCTATGTATTAGCTTATTTCTGGATGTATTTCTTTAGTTATACTGGCACGATTCAAACTTTATTAAGACAATTTAATATTCCTTATTCGAGTACTTGGTTTGTGTTAGATCCTAAAGTACTTGCAATATTTGTGTATACATCAAGTCTATTTCCCTATGTTTATATTAGTTCTAAGGCACTCATTAATCGTACCTTAGGCAATTATATCGAGAATGCGAGAGTCTTAGGCTATTCATATCCACGCTTATTTAATCGATTAATCATACCATTAAGTTTACCAGCACTTTTAGGGGGAGGATTACTTGTCGCATTAGAAGTATTAAGCGATTATGGGGTTGTGTCATATTTAGGTATACCGAGTTTCTCCACTTCGATTGTACGTAGTTGGATACGATTCCAAGATTTTGACACAGCACTTCGATTAGCTTCAATCTTAATGATTTTTACTCTTACGTTGATTTTACTATTCAATTACTTGGGTCGTAGAATTAAAAACTTAGTCCCGAGTAAAGGTAGACCTTTAATCCCTAGTATATTGAATCGTACACATTCAATCTTACTGATATCGATCTTATCTCTATTCTTATTATTAACTTTTGGAGTTCCATTACTTCAGTTAATTAGTTGGAGTATTAAGAGTATTCCTACCATTCGACTACAATCAATCTTACCTAATCTATTAAATTCTATCTATTTAAGTGTAGGTGTCACATTGATTATTGTGATATTGAGTATTATCTTAGCGAATCATAAACGAATTAAAAATGGATTAATATCTTTTATCAGCAGTAAGTTAGTCTTACTCGGTTATTCTATTCCAGGATCGGTCATTGGAATATTAAGTTTAGTCTTCTTTATAAACCTTAGAAATTTTATTCCACTATCGTTAAATCAAAGTATAATTCTACTCGTATTTGCGCTTATTATTCGATACGTTGGCTTATCCTTTCAAAGTATGGACCAAGGATTTAATAAGATTGGGTTACGATTCAATGAAGCATCTCAAGTTCTAGGATTAAGTTATTTCAAATCCATGCTTAAAATCGATATCCCATTACTAAAACCAGCACTATTATCCGCATTTACGATGGTATTTCTAGATATTATTAAAGAACTTCCACTCAGTTTACTCTTAAGACCCTTTAACTTTAATACCCTCGCGACACAGGTTCATCAATACGCGAATGATGAAATGCTGGTGGAATCCGCATTCCCTACACTCATTATCTTAGCCTTATCATTCATTATGATAACGGCTTTAGTTAAATTCATTCAAAAGGAGAATAACTAATGTATCTAGACATTAAAAAACTAAGTTTCAAATATGATCAAACTAATATTATTGAATCCTTTAGTATGAATGCACAAAAAGGATCCATAACTGCGATTATTGGTGAGAGCGGTTCTGGTAAAAGTACCTTATTACGAATATTAGCCGGCTTACAAACAAGTCAAAGTGGTGAATTTAAATTAGATGATCAAGTTATATTTGATGATAAAACTTCTATTGAAACACATAAAAGAAAGATAGGTTTAGTTTTTCAAGATTACACTCTTTTCCCACACTTAACCATCGCACAAAATATTGGCTTCGGTATACACACAAGACATAAAAAGAAAGATCGTATTCAAACGATTCTTAAAATGGTTGAGCTTGAAAATGATGCGTATAAATATCCGTATGAATGTTCAGGTGGTATGCAACAACGTGTCGCATTAGCTCGTTCCATTGCGAATCAACCTAAACTGCTATTATTAGATGAGCCTTTTTCAAATCTTGATCAAGATTTAAAAATACGTTTAAGAGACCAATTTATTTCATGGGCTAAACAAGAAGAAATTACTTTGATTTGGGTAACACATGATAAAGAAGAAGCTCAATTAATATCTGACCAAGTAATTAACCTTGGAACTAAAAAAGTCTAAGACATATATTGTCTCTAGACCTTTTTTTATAGATGTAAATCTCTACGTGGGAATCGTACAAAGGCTAAGGCTAATCCAACGATAATCCATAGAACAGTTAATCCTACATACATGGAATCTAATGTTAGAGTACGTATTACTTCATCATTCGGAAAGTATTTAAAGATAAGTGCAGGTCTAACCCATTCAGAATTTTCAATCATATCGTACATAACCGTCCCAATATAACTCGCACCCATCACAGATATCATTATCATCGAAGCTTTCGTATTATTCTTAAGTGCTCCAGATAATCCAAACGATAAGCAATAGAACGCTAACATAACTAATGTTAACCCTACCATCATCAAGAATAATTCAGTCGATATATCTTCATTCGGCGTAACTTTCGCAATGATTGCGACAGAGACTGCATAATCAATCCCTACAAACGCAAGGACATAGATTAATCCAGCCGCAAGCTTTTGACCTAATACCCAAGTACGTGTAACAGGCTTTACCAACAAGAATTCAGCTGTTTTATCCCGTTCTTCTTTAGCCAATATACCAGCACCTAAGATAATCGCAAATATCGCACCCATGATCACAAGATAGAAATTAATTACTCCATAGAAACCACTTAAGGATGTGACCTCTAAATTAACCATCCCAAACATTGCGAGGAATGCCTTAGGAAGTTGATTAAATACGTCGGTAATGGATGTATCACCCGCATCATAGAGAGCAGTGAATTTACCCATACCTCCACCGACCATTGCGACAATCCCAATTCCCCAGAACAACAAATACTTCCAATACTGCTTCATTTCATGAAGAAACAAGTTCATATTGACCTCCTACACCGCATGGATGTCTTTTTTATTAAAGTACACAAATCCAACTAATGTCATACCAATAATTAATACAATTCCCCAAACTAAGAATTCAATTTCTAAATTACCCTTGAGCACAATCGAATACTTATCAAAGAATTGGAAAGGTGAGAAATAACGAATCCATGCATCATCAAAGATAGCCTTTAACATATTCACCACGAAGAAACCAAATACGATTCCAAGTGATACTGGCGCAACTGAACGTAATTTCCTAAACGTTACTCCCAATAGAATACCCATGGATGCGAACACGCATTGTAATAAGAAGGTACTGAGACATACCAATAAAAAGGATTGTGTTGAGAATGAATCAAACGTGACTTGGCTTATCGCAATATAGGATGTAATGGTTAGAAGGATGTTTGTGACAAGTAGAATGACAAGAATCGCCGCTGTTTTCGCAAACATGATTTGAAGACGTGTTACTGGTTTAGTAATAATAAACTCAGAGGTACGTAAACGTAATTCACGCCCTGAAGTCCCAAGTCCTAACACCATCGCTTGCATCGACGCAATCAATTCAATATAGATCAATACGAAACAATAGAATCCAATTGCCGAGAAGAATTGATCAATATCAAACCCAAACGCAACTAATATTTCTTTTGGATATCGATTAAATACTTCAATTAAATCCTGTGAATTCGCATAGAATGCAGGATAGATCATCATAAATCCATACGCAACACCTAATAAAACTAAGATCCATACTAAATTACTTTTAAAGTTACTCTTTAATTCAAAAAGGAATATGTTCATAAACTACTCCTTCACATAATAGTGCATGAATATTTCTTCTAAATCAGGTTCAGTTAGATTAATTCGATTTAATTTAAATAGAGATAATTTACGCAATAAATCATTCACATTTCCATTATATAAGAATGAAGTATGACCATCGATAACCGTATAATTAACCATGTTTTCATTCACAAATTCTGTTGGTAATGGAGTATCTGTTTCAAGCGCTACTTTTAAGTATGTATTTTCTTTGAGTGATGCCATTGTATCGATACGTACAATCTTACCTTCTTTAATAATCGCTACCCGATCACATAACTTTTGAACTTCACTCAAGATATGAGATGAGAATAAAACCGTTGCGCCTCTTTCGTTTTCTTCTTTAAGAATATCGAAGAACGTTTGTTGCATAAGCGGATCTAAACCACCGGTTGGTTCATCAAGAATTATAAGTTTTGGGGAATGTAATAAACCTTGGACAATCCCAACTTTTTTCTTATTCCCATACGATAAATCATCAATCTTCTTGTTAAGATCTAAATCTAAACGTTTCGCTAATTCAATTATTTTTGCCTTACAATCTTTCTGATAGAAAGACGCAGAATACGCTAATAGATCTTTTACCTTCATATTGTCATAATAAAAGACTTCAGATGGTAAGTATCCAATTTCTTTATGGATTTCTTTATAGTCTCTTTGACAATCTAAGCCAAAAATAGTCGCATTCCCAGAACTTGGTTTTATGAGTGAGAGAAGTAAACGAATTGTGGTGGATTTCCCTGCGCCATTTGGACCAATGAACCCAAAAATCTCACCTTCTTCAATCTTCAAATCAACATCTATTATTCCGCGTGATTTTCCATAATATTTCGTAAGCTTTTTTGTTTCAATGATACTCATAGAAACCTCCATCTTTTAAACACCAATTTCATTATATGCCCGTACTTACTAGCCTACAAGTAAAAACGGTATAAAAAATGTCACGTATAATGTGACATTTCTATTTCAATTTTAACGCTTTAGAAACAAATCCATTCGCTCTTTCAAGTTTATTTATTGCGTCTGTTGCGGAACAATTTTTCTTTAACATGACAATCGCTACTTTTACTTTTAAGTTCGCATCGTTTAATGCATTATGAGCTGTTTTTTCATTCACGCCTGTTGCCTGCATAATGATACGTTTAGCACGATCAATCAATTTAATATTACTAGGGTTTAAATCTACCATTAAGTTCCCATAGACTTTACCCATTTGAACCATCGATGCGGTAGATAACATATTCAAGACCATCTTCGTCGCAGTCCCTGCTTTTAATCGTGTTGATCCAGTTAATACCTCTGGTCCAACTTCGACATCAATTCCGACATCACTTACATGTGATAGGACAGAATCAGGATTACATGAAATGGATACTGTATGTGCTCCAATACTTTTTGCGTAGTTCAAACCACTTATAACATAAGGTGTTCTTCCACTTGCGGCTATTCCAACTGCCACATCTTTTGAAGTAAACTTAAGTGCTTTTAGTTCTTCTATTATTAAGGTCTCAGAATCTTCTGCACCTTCAACCGCATTCTTTACTGCATGTGTACCACCCGCTATCAACGCCATAAATTCATTAGTTGTGGAAAAAGTAGGTGGACATTCTGACGCATCTAATACACCTAAGCGGCCACTAGTTCCTGCCCCAAAATATACGACTCTTCCATTTAGATTGAGTTGTTTAACAATTATCTCAATGGCTTGCGCAATTTTCGGTAGTTCCTTGTTTACAGCTAGCGCAACTTTTTGGTCCTCATCGTTCATTATCTGAATAATCTCAAGAGGACTAAGTTCATCTAAATGTAGTGTATGTGGATTCGGCTTTTCTGTAACTAGTTGTTCAATGTGTTCGTTCATACTTTTATTTTACATCAATTTTATCGTTTCAATCTATTTATTTTATAGTCTATCACCTTAACTTTTACGCTTAATATAATATAATTCTTATACAAATATGTGGTGTACCCTACCATTAAGTGGGAGCTAAAAAAGCGGTGTACCCTACCATTAAGTGGGAGCTAAAATATATATAGGACTGAGCTATTGCTTAGTCCTATTTTAAAAGGGGATTAATTAGATAAAGTATATGAATCTATTACGTAATCAACTTGATTGGTGTAATGCGAACAGAGATTTTATAATTAGTAAAGCCACAAAGTTATATAATACAATTTGTTATGGTAACGCTCGAACTGAATTGGAAAATAGATGTTGTAACTTCAAATTATTATTAGCTGAAACTAAGAAATACAAATAGTTTCAATCAAAAAAAGGCTTTACGCCTTTCTTTTATTTGTCTAATCTCTTGTATAATTCGATGAATTCTACAGCCATTAACTTCAAGACTTCAGCACTCATAACTTGGTCTTCCGCATGGATTAATAGAATGTTTGCTCCTGGATCTTCTCCACCTGCAAATTTTTGGATAAGCTCCGCATGTACATGGTGAGCCTCCACGAAATCATTGTCACCTTGCTTGATTAAAGCATCAGCTTCTTCATAATTTCCTTTTTTTGCAGCTTGTAGTGCTTCTACATATGAAGAACGAGCGGATCCTGCAGCCGCAATAATTTGAAAACTAACGAGTTCTAGACCTTCCATGTTTACTCCTTTATTTTAAATGGATACTGTTTATATTTTACTTGAT
>DASSDQ010000046.1:0-9996 GCA_035697025.1 Erysipelotrichaceae bacterium
AGTATTAGGAATACAAGCGAATGCGTCTCTTTTAGCAACTAAATCGAGTGGAATTCTTATTCCATTTCATACAGGTTTGATTGGTGCACTTATCGTACTGTATATTACGCGTACAGTTGCTCAACAACTTAAAAAACGTACACCATATAGTATCTTTAGTTTTGTGGATAAGAATGTATCCATCTTATTTAGTTCAGTTATATATAGTTTAATGGCTGGTATTGCGATTGCGTATATTTGGCCATATTTTATCGAATTTATGTCAAACATCTTTATGTTTATCTCAAAAGATTTAAGTAATCCAATTAACTTATTTATCTATGGAATAGTAAATCGATTGTTAAGTATTCTTAATTTCAGTCAGTGGATGAATCAGCTCTTCTGGTTTACTTCACTTGGTGGCAACTGGGTTGATCCTCTTGGCGCAGTACATTCTGGAGATGTTGGAATGTGGACAGCACAACTTGTTCGTAATATCTCAGGATTTACTTCAGGTAAGCTCATTACTCCGCTCTATATTCTTAATTTATTTGCGGTTCCAGCGTTTGTATTAGCCGCTTTTCAAACCTACACGGATAAACTCGTACGTAAACGTTTAATATCAGTTATCGTATTTGCGGTAATTGCGTCTGTATTTTTTGGTACATTACTTCCAATCGAGTTATTCTTAATTTTTACAGCTCCATTACTCTTTGTGTTCCATTTATTTTTCACGGCATTATTGTATGCAGTACTTCCAATGTTTGGGGCTACAATCGGATATAGTTTTACTGGAAATGTGTTAGTTGCGACGCCTGGTAGTTTAATCGATTTATTAATTCTGATTCGTAATCCAATTTATCAAAAATCACTCGTAATCTTATTGTTTATTGGTTTAATGACTTTCTTACTATATTATGCGGTTACGAGTTATTATTACCGTAAAGGTGCGATTAGTATCATTAATCCAAAGGAAAAGGATATTGTAATAACTGAATTACTTGATAGTGTTGGGGGAATCGATAATATACGATTAGCCAATGCGTCAATTGGTAAAGTAATTATTCAAGTCTATAATCGCGACAAAGTCGATTTTAGTAAAATACATCATCGTGCAAATAAGATTGTCGATACACGGGCTGGATTTGCGATTTCGTATGGCGCGAGTAGCTATATGATTTACTCTGTATTATGTAAAACAAAAGAGAGTTTAGAAATACAAGAAAGTGCATAAGCATTTTCTTTCTTCTTTGAGGTAATCTATGGAAAAGCTTACGCCCATGTTAAAACAATACATGGATGTTAAAAACGAACATCAAGATGCGCTAGTCATGTTTAGACTTGGTGACTTTTACGAGTTATTTTTTGATGAT
Source organism: Erysipelotrichaceae bacterium (assembly GCA_035697025.1). GTDB lineage: Bacteria > Bacillota_I > Bacilli_A > Erysipelotrichales > Erysipelotrichaceae > UBA2212. Next base: position 1,353 of record DASSDQ010000046.1, read on the forward strand.
GCGAAAATAGCGTCATTCGAACTTGATCTTGTACTAACCGGTCGTGCTGCTGGTGAAAATCAACGTGCTCCAATGTGTGGCGTTCCTCATCATGCGGCTTCAAACTACATTCAAAAGTTAGTGGATAAAGGGTATAAGGTTGCGATTGTCGAACAAATGGAAGATCCTTCTGTTGCGGTTGGACTTGTTAAACGAGATGTCGTAAAGATTGTGACTCCAGGAACGATTGTCGATGAACTTGTAGAAGATAAGAGTCGTAATTATATTGCGTCATTGGTTAATTTTGCGGGACATTATCATTTAATCATTCTTGAACTCATATCTGGTAAAACTGAACTAATTCAATTGAGAGAAGATAAGAGTTTACTTAAACAAACACTTTATAAATACCAAATCAAAGAAATAGTACTATCAAAACACATTGATTCAGACACATTACACACTCTAAGAGAAGTTCCATATTTAACATTATCGTATTGTGAAATGACAGAGATTGAAGTTGAATACCAACCTAATTGTGTCCATATTCAAGAAGATTATAAACGTGAAAGTTATGGACGTCTTTTAAACTATTTAACTGTTACACAAAAGCGTTCGCTTCAACACCTACAAAAAATCGTAGATACCAATGTTCAACGTATCATGAAGATGGATTATAGTACGTTGTTAAATCTTGAGCTTATTGAACCATTAAGAACACAATCTAAACATAAAACTTTATTCTCGTTCTTAGATGTATGTAAAACATCCATGGGCTCGCGTTTACTTAAGGATTGGATCATGCATCCACTGTATGATCTTAGTGAAATCAATATTCGTCAGAATCAAATCGAATACTTTGTAAAAGATTATATTCTAAAAGATAAACTTAAAGATTATTTAGGGAATTGTTACGACATCCAACGCTTAGTTGGACGTGTTTCATTTGGATCCGCAAATCCGCAAGATATAATGCGCTTACGCAATACCTTGAATCAATTACCAACCATTATGGGATTAATCGATATCGATTTATTTAATCCGTATAACAAAGTTAATCAATTAATTGAACTAACCCATCATTTGAATGAAGCGTTAAATGATGAAGCTCCTACTACGATTAAAGATGGAAATGTCTTTAAGAATGGATATAACAAAGAACTTGATGAACTTCGTGATATTCAACATTCTGGTAAGAAATGGTTGCTTGATTTTGAGGCAAAAGAAAAAGAACGCACACAAATTAAGAATTTAAAGATTGGATATAATCGTGTGTTTGGGTATTATATTGAAATATCTAAAGGGAATATACCGAATATAAAAGATGAGTTTAACTATATTCGTAAACAAACACTAAGCAATCAAGAACGATTTATTACCCCGGAATTAAAGGAAATGGAAGATAAGATTCTTAACTCTTTCGATCGTTGTTTAAAGCTTGAACAATTCCTATTCTCAGAAATTGTTTCAGAAATTGCAAAATTCATTAGTGAAATACAAGATATCTCCAATGCACTCGCAAGTATCGATTGTTTAGTCGCATTAGCCACAATTTCTTTAGATCATCATTATGTTCGTCCAGAATTTCATGATGGTTATGATTTAGAAGTAAAAGAAGGAAGACATCCGATTTTAGAAACACAAACCCATTATGTTTCTAACTCAACAGAAATCAAACACGAACAACCAATTCATATTCTTACAGGTCCAAATATGGGTGGTAAGAGTACGTATATGCGTCAATTAGCGCTGATTATTGTTTTAGCTCAAGTTGGTTGTTTTGTGCCAGCTAAAAAAGCACGATTGCCGTTAATCGATGCACTCTTTACACGTATGGGCGCGAGTGATGATATTCTTGAAGGACAATCAACCTTTATGATTGAAATGATAGAAGCGAATACAGCACTTCAAAATGCGACAGAAAATTCAATTGTATTCTTTGATGAAATCGGTCGTGGAACTTCAACATTTGATGGTATGGCATTAGCTCAAGCAATGGTTGAATACATTGCGACTGTAATTCAGTGTAAAACCATCTTCTCTACGCATTATCATGAATTAACCCAACTTGAACATTCACTCTCCCAAATTCGTAATATGCATGTGGAAGTGTATGAAGAGAATAACGAAGTTACCTTCTTGTATCGTGTTAAACATGGTAGAGCGGATCGCTCATATGGAGTTAATGTCGCACGATTAGCGCATCTTCCAAATGCGATTATCCAAAGAGCGCATAGCTTACTAAAAGAATTAGAGAGTAAGAAACGAGTTGTCCAACAAAGTATGGAGATTGTGGAAATGGTTACCATTCCAAAAGAACTCCAAGAAATAACAGAAGATTTGAATAAATTAAACATTAATGAAACAACACCATTAGAGGCATTGACCTATCTCAATGAGTGGAAAAAGAAAATAAAGGGATAAAATGGGAATCATACAACGCTTAGATGAACAATTAAGCAATATGATTGCGGCAGGCGAGGTTATCGAAAGACCGATGGCTGTCGTAAAAGAATTGGTTGAAAATGCTTTGGATGCGAAAGCACATTTTATTGAGGTCCGAATCAATCAGGGTGGAATTGAATCCATCGAAGTACTTGATGATGGGATAGGGATGGATCCAAGTGATGCACAACTCGCCTTTGAACGACATACAACCAGTAAAATTACCAACAAGGAACAACTCTTTGCGCCAGAATTCTTAGGTTTTAGAGGTGAAGCCTTACCATCTATCGCATCAGTGAGTGACTGTGTACTTAAAACATCAAAAGATGATATTGGGACGTATGTACATATATCCTATGGCAAGATTATGCAAGTTAGACCTCATTCCGCAAGTACTGGTACACATATACGTATTGAAGGATTGTTTCGTAAAACACCCGCTCGATTTAAACATTTAAAATCCGCAAACTATGAAGCATCTCTTATCATCGATTTAATGGAGAAATTTGCCTTAAGTCGACCAGATGTTGCGTTTAAACTTAGTGATGAAACAAAGATTCTACTCAATACGAGTGGAACAAATCAAATGTTAGAAGTATTAGCCAATAGCTTTGGAAATCGCATAGCACGATTAGCACATGAATTTACGTTAAAGGATTATGATTTTACAGTTCAAGGTGTTTGGGTAGATCCTCAAGAACATCGTTCCAATAATAAAGGGATATTAATCTTCATCAATAACCGTATCGTACGATCATGGTATCTACAAAAGGCTATTGTGGAAGCTTTTTCTGCATATATACCAGCCCATCGCTATCCAGTTTGTGTTATTAACCTCAAAATGGATGCACATTTAGTTGATGTGAATGTACATCCATCGAAATGGGAAGTTCGACTATCTAAGGAACAACAAGCCTATTTCTTATTATTGGATGGAATAAGCAAACAACTTAGCGAAATGGTTCATCCAAAAGAACACATCGAAAAAATTGAACAACCCTTTAAGGAACAAACGCAATTATTCAATATTAATCACTATATACCTGACCAACAATCAACACCTTCATTAACCTTCGAAGTAAATGAAGAAGTTATCGTTAAGGAAGAAGTTATCGAAAAAACAAAAGACAGACATCCAACATTCCCAACACTTGATTTAATTGGGCAAATGCATGGACGATATATCCTTGCGAGTTCCGAAAACGACTTATATGTCATTGACCAACATGCCGCAAAAGAACGTATAAATTATGAACTAATCCTCAATCAGATTAATCAGAATCAAGACCAATTCGACTTACTATTACCAATCGAGATTGAATGTTCCAGTGGTTTTATGGAACGTTTTGAAGAATTTAAACATATTTTAGACTCACTACATTTACATATCGAACCATTCTCACATACTAGTTATATTGTTCGATCCATCCCAATATGGTTAAACCAAAATGATTTAGTTCAGTTCATGCAAGACGTGATGGATCGTTTTTTAGTCGAATCTAAAATAAATCAAGAAGTATTAAGAGAGTCGGTTATTGCGACAATGGCATGTCATCGCTCAATACGATTCAATCAAAGCTTAACAACGGTTGAAATGCGTCATATTATCGAAGAATTAGCGCATTGTACACAACCGTATCATTGTCCACATGGACGTCCAACGCTTGTTAAACAAAATGCACAAAGTTTATGGAAGGATTTTGAACGATGAAAAAAGTACTCGTTATAGCAGGACCTACTGCTAGTGGTAAAACAGCACTTTCTGTTAAATTAGCGCAAATCCTTAATGGAGAAATCATTAGTGGTGATTCCCAACAAGTGTATAAAGAATTATCGATTGGAACTGCTAAGATTACAGAAGATGAGAAACAGAACATTAAACATTACGGTTTAGATTTAATACATTACAATGAAAATTATAGTGTTAAAGATTTCCAGTCAATGGCAAGACATGCGATTGATGAAATTACAACTAATACAAAATTACCAATTATTGCAGGTGGAACTGGGTTCTATCTAAAAGCTTGTTTATATGACTATGAATTTAAGGATGAACTGGTTGAAGATGACCAATTCGAAGAACTAAGCAATGAAGAGCTATACAATAAATTGAAAGAAATAGATCCTCAATCACTCGAAAAGATTCATCTAAACAATCGTAAACGATTAATACGTGCATTAAATATTGGCTTAAAAGGTCAAACGAAAACAGAGCGAGAATCGATCCAAAATCACCAACCAATATATGATGTATTTCTTGTGGTATTAGATTTACCAAAACCTATTCTTGATCAACGCATTGAAAAGCGATTAGATAGTATGTTCAACTCTGGATTAAAAGAAGAAGTATTAAATTATTTCAATTCACCTGAAACATGGGAATATCAGAGTTTTCAAGGCATTGGATATAAAGAATGGAAGGGATTCTTACTGAATCAAATGAGTTTAGATGAAGTAAAAGAAAAGATTATTATCTCAACACGTCAATACGCAAAGCGTCAACTAACCTGGTTTAGACATCAATTTAAAGCATATTGGTATAAACCGAGTGAAGAAAATGAGAAACTACTTTTGATAGAGATCAATGAATGGTTAAAAAAAGGAGACACTATGAAAAAAATAGTATTAGCAGGTGGATGTTTCTGGGGTGTTGAAGAATATTATCGTAGATTAAAAGGTGTTGGAGAAACACGTGTTGGATATGCACAAGGGTTAAAAGAAGCTCCTACATATCAAGAAGTTTGCAGTGGCAAAACACTACATGCGGAAGTTGCGGAGATTGAGTACGATCCAAGTGTACTATCATTTGAGAAGATTCTTGAACACTTATTTAGAATTATCGATCCTACTTCATTGAATAAACAAGCACATGATGTAGGAACACAATATCGTGTTGGAGTATATCCTGATAACGATGAAGAGTTAGAAATTGTGAAAGCATATGTTCAAAAACGACAAGCTGAATATTCTAAACCAATTGTATTAGAAGTTGAAAGACTAAGAGATTTCTACAATGCGGAAGAATATCATCAGAAATATTTGGTCAATAATCCGACTGGATATTGTCATGTGAATATGGGATTAATTAAGCCTGAAGAAAGAAAGTAAACTGCAAATTTGCAGTTTTTTTAAGGGATTTATCATTATAATTCATATCTAAACATAGGTGAACTATGTTAGAAATACAAAATATAAGCAAACGTTATGGAAAGAAATTAGCATTAAAAGAGTGTAGTCTATTGATAAAACCACATGAAATAGTTGGTATATTGGGGCAGAATGGTTGTGGGAAATCAACCCTATTTAAAAGTATTATGGGATTAATTGATTATGATTCAGGAAGTATTACGTATCAATTAAACAGCTGTGACTTTGATCAACGCAAGAATTTTGGGTATATGCCTGAACAACGATCAATGTTTTTAGATCTTACGTTGTATGACCAATTAACGTTTATTGGTGAATTAAAAGGTTTAACAACAGATTACATGGATAAACGCATTCATGAGATGTGTGAACAGTTTGATTTATTGGATAAAAAGTATGTGACATTAAATAAACTCTCCAAAGGCCAACAACAGAAAGTACAATTAATGGCTGCACTTATCCATAATCCAGATGTATTAATTCTAGATGAACCATTAAATGGTTTAGATTTTTATAGTGTTCAGAGTGTCATGATTGAACTTAAAAAACAAGCTTCACTAGGTAAATGCATCTTAATCTCAAGCCATCAAATGGATTTTATGGACGAATTATGTACACATTTACTTGTATTAGATCAAGGGATAACACTTAAACAAGGGAATTTAAGCGATTTATATCTTGAATATGGGGTATGTGTTAGTGTAAATTCTGATAGTTTATGGCAAGGAATAAGTAAGCATCATAAGAATATTATTGAAAAAGGATCGTATATCGAATTTCATTATACGAACTTAGTTGATGCGAAAAAATCAATTAATCTCTTCAATAAAGAAAATAGTATTACACAGATACGACTACATAATGTGTCTATCGGAGATATGTTAAGAGATAACACATGAAAACACTTTTAAAGTTCGCATTTAAACGTCGTTTCCTGAATAAAATGACAATTATCTTACAGGTTCTTTTTATTCTAATTGTATGTACTGTATTTTATATGGATAAGATAAGTGAATTCTTCAATTTAGACTTTCATCAACCTATCGAAATAAAGATAGAAAACACACTTAGAAAAGAAATAAAGAATGAAGATGAATGGAAATCACAAGGATTTGTATTTACGAATAACTCAGATTCTATTGAAATATCTAAAGTAGATAATGTGTATCAAATATGTAATGTACAAGAACTGAGTATCCAACAACGTATCTATGACTTATTACTGCGTAATCATAAACGATCGCTTGAGAATGAAAATAATCTTGATTGGTTAGAGAAATACAATACGATTCATGTAGAATTTATCGATTCAAAATTAGATGAAAATACCTTTAAGCAACAAATCATTATCTTATTTCTAACATCCATTTATTTTATGATGTTAAATTTCATTGCGGTAAATTCGAATGAAATCATCATGGAAAAAACATCGCATATGATTCCAATAATTTTAAGTAGTGTTAAGATCAGAATTCATTTTCTTACGAAACTAATTATTGGATTTTGTTCAGTGTTATTTCAAATTATTAGTTCGATAGGGATCGTTGGATTAATTGGATTTCTTAGATATAAACTTGACCAAGGACAAGGGTTAATACGTCTAATATTGAAGTTTTTACCAATACAAATAGATGATTTTAATATTACTGAGTTATTCAAACTACTTGATTTTAAAACATCTGATTTCTATCTTGTATTATTAGGACTTCTCTTTATTCTATTAGGAATATTCCTCATTCAAATATGTATCTTGATCCTATCGAGTAAAGTCAAAACAATGGAAGAAGCCGCATCAATTCAAGGACCGTTTTATCTAATATTACTTATCATTTATTATCTTGCGTTAAGCCTAAATACGACACACGCTTTATCAAGTGGATTAGGGTATATTCTGTCATTTGTACCGATATTTTCGATGTTAATTATGCCGATGCGTTTACTAACTTCACATGTGATGCCGATTGAGTTAGTGGTATCCATCTTATTCACAATTGCACTAATTTCACTAATTTTCATAGTATTGTACCCCCAATATGAGTCAGGATTAAAGAATGAGCGGTAGTTACTTGTGAAATATTTATTTTATTGTAACAAACTTTTTTCTATTTGTTTTGAATTGTGAAAAGATTCATAAAAAGAAGTCTTAATTTCCGCTTTTGAGTTGCGAGTAAAAATTCCAACCCATATAATAATTCTTGCAAGGAGGATTTTGAAATGAAAAAGTTATTAGTTTTATTAGTTGTTAGTATGTTAGCTTTAACTGGTTTAACTGGTTGTGCTGCTAAGACATACAAGTTTGGTACTGGAAGTTTTACTGAAGTTTCTGGACGTGCTGCTGTTGCTGCTGTTGAAGCTGTTGCTGCTACTAAGGACAAACCTGCAGTTGAAGCTGCTGAAGCTGTTGCTGGTCGTGTAAGAGTTACTACTACTTATGCTGCTGTATTATTAGATGATGCTGGAAAGATCGTTTACGTTGATATCGATTCCGCACAAAATGAAGGTACTTTTGATGAAATGGGCGCTGTTGTTAAAGCAGAAGCTGCTCCAACAAAAACTGAAAAGGGTGCTGACTACGGAATGGTAGCTAACTCTGCTATCGGTAAAGAATGGTTCGAACAAATGGCTGCTCTTGAAGCATACTTTGTTGGAAAAACATTAGACGAAATCAAAGCTATCGAATTAGATGAAGAAGCTGTTGCTGTTGCTGAAGACCTAAAAGCTTCTGTATCAGTAGGCATTGATGCTTATATTGCTGCAGTTGAAAAAGCTGTTGCTAACGCTGTAGAAGTTAAGGGTGTTGCTAAAGTTGCTGTTGGTTCAGTTGCGTCTGTTTCTGGCCGTGCTGCTAAACCTGCTGTAGCTGCTGCTGCTGCTACTGCTACTACTCCAGCTGTTGAAGCTGCTGAAGCTGTTGCTGGTCGTATCCAAACTAACGTTACATACATGGGCGTTGCTTTAGACAAAGACGGTAAAGTATTAGTTGCTTTATTAGATGTTGCTCAAAACCAAGGTACATTTGATACTACAGGTGCAATCGTTAAAGCTGAAGCTGCTCCTACAAAAGTAGAAAAAG
>DASSDQ010000047.1:0-3972 GCA_035697025.1 Erysipelotrichaceae bacterium
ACAAAGATTTCATAATAAACATAGTTCTTATCTGAACGAATCGTTTCAGTAGAACATGCAGATAATAGAATTACGATTACTAATAAGATAATTCGTTTGAACATATTAACCTTTGACTGATCCACCAGTGATACCACTGATGTAATACTTTTGCATATAAATAAATAGCAACGTTATTGGAATAGCGATAAGTACTGCGCCAGCTGCGAAACGTGTAAAGTATTGATAAATATTTTCACGTGATAACATTTGGAATAGTCCTAACGCAACTGTATAGTTTTCATAATTATCTTTCATGATAACACTCACAAAGATGAAATCCATCCAAGGTGCGATAAATGAGGTCAGTATGGTATATACAACTATTGGTTTTGATAGAGGAAGTGTAATCTTCCAGAATATTGTATTCTTACTTGCACCATCTAACATGGCAGACTCATCTATGGATTTTGGGATTGTATCAAAGAATCCTTTAGAGATGTAATAACCTAAAGCTGCGCCACCTGAATAAACTAAGACAAGTGCGAACAATGATTGTGTTAAGCCAAATGCTTTAAGTATATGGTATACCGCAATCATTGACATAAAGCCTGGAAACATACCTAATACAAGAGCGATATTCATCATTGGTTTACGTAGTTTAAAACGAAGACGACTTAATGCATAACTTGTTAGTAATACGATAATGGTAGAAACTGCACAAGTAATAATCGCAACGATTAATGTATTCATAAACCATCTTGGGTAATTGAATACTTTTGTGTCGGTAAACAAGGAAATATAGTTGTTAAGCGTAAATGATTTAGGAATGATGTAAGGTGTATATGCACCTGGCTCTTCTCTAAATGAAACTAAGACTAACCATCCAATTGGAAGAATCCAAATGAATGATAAGATAGACAATACGCCATAGATTAATCCATTACTGAATTTTTCACGAGTTCGCATATTTTTTATCATTGGAAGTCTTCCTCCTTCTGTGTCGATGCAGTCTTATTAAAGACAATTAATGAGAAGAATGCACTAATCAAGAAGATAAATATACCGATCGTAGACGCAAATGAATAGTTTTGTTCATTAACTGTTAACTTATACAACCAAGTAACCAATAAATCTGTTTTACCTGCTTGGAAATAATCCAAGGATAATGGACCCCCACGAGTTAATAGATAAATAACATTAAAGTTATTAATATTACCAATAAACTGAGTAATCAAATAAGGTCCTGTAACGAATAACATATACGGTAACGTAATCTTCCAGAATTGAACCCATGCATTAGCGCCATCAATTTTAGCACTTTCATATAAATCAGTTGGTATATTCATCAATATCCCCGATGTAATTAACATAGAGTATGGAACCCCAACCCATAAATTGACAATAACAACCGTAACTTTAGCCCAAGTAGGATCTGATAAGAACGGCAAGAATGTTTCGATGAACCCAAATTGTCTTAAGAAAACATTAAGTGTACCAAGATCCGCAAGTAATTGTGACATTAAGAGTAAACTAACAAATTGTGGAACCGCAATGGTAATAACGAATATTGTTCGCCAGAATTTCTTAATCTTAATACCTTTTTTATTAATCATTAAAGCTAAAACCATTCCAAATACATAATTTAATCCAGTCGCAAGAACTGCCCAAATTAATGTCCAAATCAATAAATCAATAAATGTTTTGGACTTTAATGGATCATTCCATAAAACAGCCGCAAAGTTCTCAAATCCTACCCAAGTAAATAAATTACCTGGAGGTTGATGATTACGGTCAAAGTTTGTAAAAGCGATTAAAATCATAAATACCAACGGTACAATCGTAAATAGGAATGTTAGAAACACTGGAAGTGTTAATACAGTCACATGATATTTATCATTTAAGTATAGTTGTATATCTTGTTTGAAATTATTCGGTTTCTTTCCGACATTTAACAATTTTTCATTTTGAATTGAACCATAAACACTCATCACATACGCAATGATTACGGCTATTACAATGAAGATTGTCGCAACCCCAAACAACAACATAAGCATTGAGTTATCGCCCTTAGCGACTACGAAGATGCCTCTAGCTTCATCCCACACACGTTCTTGAGTTTGTGTACCTAGTGTTCTTAATCCCAGGATATTACTAACACCACTCACCAACATAAATAGAATAAAACCAATTTGAGTCACTAAGTATAATGTTCCTTTAACGATTTGACCTCTAAGTAATTGACCAAGACCCATAATTAAATAGGATCCCTTTGTTACTCCATTGCCTTCTTTAAATCCTTTAAAGAAATCACTCACTCGTTTTGATACTTTACTCGCTAAACCTTTGAACTTTTCAGTATTCTTCATACTTGTCCCCTCCATGAAGAATAAGGGCAATATTATTCATATTGCCCTTTATTAATCTCTAATACTAAGTAAGACTATTCACCAGCCGCTTGAGAAACTAAAGCATCTAGCATTTCTTGAATGGACATTGTGTAGTCTTTATTTTCAAGAGCTAAACCGAATGCTTCAGCAGGACCCCAATACGTACCAGCTACACTGTTTTGGCTCATTGCGAATGGTGCTTGTTGAGCTAAAGCAGATAATGCGACGTCAGCTAATACAGCTGCATTTTGTGCCGCATTCTTATTAGCAGGACCTAATTTACGAGTTTCGAAACGTTTAACTTGGTTAGCTTCATTTGTTAAGAATTCAGCTAAAGCCATTGCTTCTTCTGGGAACATTGTTAAACTATTAACACCCATTAGTTTGAAACCAGCGAAACTACCCATTTGTGTTTCAACTCCACCTAGATTAAAGGTAGGAAGTTTAGTAGCAGCATAGTTGTCGCCTAAGATAGTAGCGATGTCACCAGCATTCCATGTTCCAGAAACACCAGCAGCAATAGTAGTACCGATACCAGCTTTAAGAACGTTGTCGTCCCCAGTTAAGTAAGCAGGATTAGCTGTAATAGCCTTGATTGCTTCCCCAACTTTAACACCAGTTTCGTTGTTGAAATCTAATACTTGTTTTCCATCAACAACTTCAAATTTGTTACCAGCACCGATAAAGAATGATGCAATGTACCAACCATTTGAAACGTCCATGAATACTGATTTACCAGCAGCGCCAGCAACTTCTAACATCTTGTCGAATGATTTAACATCTTCTTCTGTGAATACGGATTTATCATAATACATGAAATATCCATTATCAGCAGTCATAGGATAACCATAAAGTTTTCCATCAACTGTAGCTGAATCAACTGCGGATTGAATGTTTGCAGCAACGATTGCATCCTTGTTGATTGTAACTTCATACAAAGCACCAGCATTTACTAAGTCCATAACTTGGTCATTAGGGAATGCGAATACGTCTGCAGCAGCCTCAGGATCTTCTAAATATTTTGTACGTGCATCTGGTTCACCAACAACACCTAATTCGATTGTCCAGTTTGCTTCAGGATGAGCAGTCTTGAATTCTTCAATCATGCTAGTAAGCATTTCTTGGTCTTCTTGAGCTCCCCAAACTTTCAACGTAACATCTTTTACTTCTGCAACAGGTTCTTCAGCTTTACATGCAACTAAAGAAAGTGTCATCAGAAGCATTAACATAGCTAATAATAACTTCTTCATTATAGTCCTCCCTATTTAAACACAATGTAAGTGTTTACATTTAAAATATACCACTTAAAAACTAATACTTCAACCGATTTACCCAATGTATTTTCTTACATGTAAATATGAAAAAACAGGAAAGACTCCTGTAAATTTCACATATATTTCACAATAATAGACATTTTTTAACGATTATCATTTAAAGCTTGAACGAAAAGCCCTAGGGATTGAGCCCCTTTTATACTCGTACGTCCATTTATTAAGAAATAGGGAACCGCATGAATGTTTTTACGATTCGCCTCTTCAATATCGCGTTTTACGTCTGTTTCAAACTGATTTGAAGCGAGTAATTCGCTCACTAATTTAGGATC
>DASSDQ010000048.1:0-2428 GCA_035697025.1 Erysipelotrichaceae bacterium
TTTATTAAAAGATCTTTGGGTAAAAGCGAAGTTATTGGAATAGTATTTAAAATTTAAAATAAAACAATTTTGAGAATTAATTATAGACAAATAAAATGTTATTATTTATATGAAAATATTATTTTTTGTATATAGGGGAAATCTATGACTAAATCAGATTTACTAAGTAAGAATGGATCAACAGTACGTAAACTTGCGCAATTGTTTTCAAGTTATGAGATAGGCGCAAGAATATCTACTGTTAGTGAATTTGAGAAGGTTATAAATGTATCAAGAGGTACTATACAAAACTCACTAAATTTCTTACAAGAAAATAATGCCATTAGAATTGAAAGTAGAGGAACTCTTGGAAGTTTCCTAAAAGAAAAGGATCTTAAACTATTATTAGATTATGCAGGAATATCATATTTGATAGGCGCTATGCCGCTACCATACTCACTTCGATATGAAGGATTGGCAACAGGTATTAAACTATCGATGAATAACGATATGGGGCTCGAAATAATGATGTCCTATATGAATGGCGCTAAGAATAGAATACAGATGATACTAAATAATCGATATGATTTTGCGATAATTTCAAAATTTGCGGCTAAAAAAGCAATCGAAAATGGAACAGCGATAAGAATACTAAAAGAATTTGGAACACAAAGTTATGTAAGCAATCATGCGATTGTATATAGTTCAAAATATGTTAATAATCCAAATAATAAACTAAAAGTTGGAGTTGATCGTGAATCGCCGGACCAAGAATTAATTTCTTTACAAATATTTGAGAACGAAGATGTGGACTTTATAAATCTTAAATACAATCAAATAATTGATAAACTAAAGAATGGCGATATCGATGTGGCGATATGGAATGTGGATGAAGTGAATGAGAAATTCCCATCGGCTGCATATGAAGTTGTACATTTAAACAATGACGATGATACAAGGGCAGTAATTGTGGCGAATATTGATAGAACTGAATTATTCTCATTAATCAATCTACTAATAAATGAAGAAACCGTTACAGATATTCAGAATAAGGTTATGAATAACACAATTCTACCAATATACTAAAGAGACTTAATAGGCACTTAAAAAGTGCTTTTTTTATATGAAAAATTAAATATATAAAATATTGTATATTTGTGTTGACAATTATAATAGATACAAATATACTGTGATTATAAAAATACAAAATAATGTATATTTAAATATTTTGAATAGTTGGAAAGGTATAAAAATGTTTCTAAATAAATTACTTGAAGAAAATAGAGAGCTAATAAACCAGACACGGTTATTACATGTCCAAGGTTTAGTTGTGCCTGATACATATGTCATTGACATGGATCAATTGATCGATAATGCTAAAGCGATTAAGTTAAAAGCAGATGAGTTAAATATAGAACTATACTTTATGCTCAAACAACTAGGGCATAATCCAGTTATCGCTAAAGAGTTAATGAAGATTGGTTATGCTGGTGCGGTCTGTGTAGATTTCAAAGAAGCAGAGATAATGATACAGAATAATATCCCAATCTGTAATATAGGGCATTTAGTTCAAATACCTCAATACCGTATACGTAAAGTAATGATGTATGGGGTTAAATACATAACAGTATATACATTAGAAATTGTCGAAGAAATTAATAGAGTCGCAAAAGAGCTCGGAATAGTACAACCATTAATTCTTAGAGTAGTAGATGATGAGGATTATTTATACTCAAGTCAAGAAGCTGGATTTCAATATAAAGAAATAAATGAAGTTATATCGAAATTAAAATCATTAAGCAATATACGAGTTGAAGGATTAACGTCATTCCCAATGTTTGTGTTCGATGAATTGAATAAAGAACTAATACCAACAAATAATCTAAATACGATATTAAAGACTAAATTATTATTAGAAGAGAATGGATTCGAAATAAAGAATGTGAATATGCCTTCCTCAACATGTAGTTATTCACTCGATCTAATCTCAAAATTAGGGGGAAACAGTGCAGAACCAGGACATGGATTAACAGGAACAACACCATCCCATACAGTAATTCCATCGGTTGAGAAACAATGTGTCGTGTATGTTAGTGAAGTATCACATCACTTTAAAGAGAACTCATATATCTATGGTGGTGGATATTATAGAAGAGGGCATTTAAAAAACGCTTTGATTATAAATAAAGTAGGAAAAGAATTTATTGATGAAGTGATATTGCCAGATATAGATTCAATCGATTATCATTTTGGACTTAAAGGAAAGTATAGAGTTGGCGACTTAGTATTAATGGCATTCCGTTTCCAAATGTTTACCTCACGAAGTAATATCGTTCTAGTTAAAGGGATAAAGGCAAATAACCCAACAATTATAGGTACATATAATGCGATCGGGGGTAAGTTGAATGAATAAGAAACGATTCATTGTAGTTGTTCTCGATAGCTTTGG
>DASSDQ010000049.1:0-28942 GCA_035697025.1 Erysipelotrichaceae bacterium
GATGCCAATAAGAACCCAATAATACTCGCGATGTTCCAATACAGATAATCTAATAATGTCACAAAGAAATAAAACCATGCTGGATTAATATCTTCTTTAACTCGAGTTGCGACATTGATTGAGAATGTTTCATCACTTAATGCAAAGATCATAAAGAACTTCTTTAATCCTAGGTTTTTATACTTAGGTAATAATGATATTCCATAGAATAAATGTCTAAGATTTACCATCATTGCGAGTAAGAATAGTGATATAGGATTAAAACTCGATAAAAACAATGGGATTGACGCAAACTGCATTGCCCCTGTAAAAACTAAACTACTCATAATAAATGTAAGAGGTAAAGATAACCCAGATTTATTCATTAATATTCCATAACCAATCCCTAAAAATAAATAACCCGTAAAAACGGGTAGAGTAATTGGAAATGCGGATTTAAGGGCTTTTAACTTCATACATTATCCTCAAATTGTTTGCTTAGTTCTTCTGCTCGATGTATTGTCGCATTAAATGTATTTTCGATAATTGTTTCTAGATTGGATTGTCTTAATATATTAATTCCTTCAATTGTAGTACCAGCTTTAGAAGTGACTTGATCGATTAATAATTGTATATCTGTTGAATCATCTACCATTGAACTTGCGGCACTAAAGGTATTCTGTATAATCGATTGAGCCATTGATTCATCTAACCCAGCTTCTATCGCCTTTTGAGTAAATACACGCATTAATTCATACACAAACGCAATACCCGAACCATTTGCCGCAATATACGCATTCATTTTAGATTCATCAATCACATAAATATTGCCTAATGGTAAGAATAAATCAATTATCAAATCTAATTCAGTTTGATCTAAGTGATTCGTTGTACATGCTAGTGCTCCAACATTAATCGCTATCGCAGTATTTGGCATCAATCGTACAACTTTATCATACCCTAACCATTGTTCCAATTGACCGAGAGATACCCCAGCCGCAAGTGAAACTATAAGTGTACCTTGCACTATATAATCCTTAATCTCGATACATACTGAATGTAATTGTTGAGGTTTGACTGCCAATACTATTACGTCCATATTTTTAACACAATCGATATTATTGTGTGTAATATTTACTGGGAAATTATCCCTTAAGTCATTGAGTTTCTGTACACTAGGATTACTAACCGTAACAGTGTTATTTTGAAAGAAATCTGTATGAGATAATCCCTCACAAAATGCATGGGTCATTTTACCCGCCCCAATAAATGATATTTTCATATGATTTCCTCCTATTTCATATAACTTTATCACAGTTTTAATTTTGTTTACAGTCAATCTAATTGAAAGAATCAATAATTTCGCTTAATCTAAAAGCTCAGGAGAAACACGATGGATTTCAACTTACAAACACCTACCTTATTATTTTCCGCAATATCATTATTAATGTTGGCTTATACCAATCGCTTTGTAGTTATAGCGAACTTAATTCGAGAATTATATGCTCAACATACTAAAGAGCCAACACAAATAACATTTGATCAATTATCTAATTTAAGAAAGAGAATGCGTATTATACGAAATATGCAATTATTCGGAGGAGCTAGCTTTTTCTTTAGTGTACTAAGCTTGTTATTACTTTTTGCAAGTTTAGATTTACTTGCGAAATATGCTTTTGGGACAAGTATTATTATGTTACTCGTATCATTGATATTATTATTGATGGAGTTACAGATATCTGTACATGCATTAAATATTCAATTAAAAGATTTTGATTCAAAGTAAAAGAAGGGGCGACCCTTCTTATTCATACTCTATTTCAACTTCATCATGGACGATATGTATCCATGTGTTTCCATTTAGGAATGGCATTGGATTTCCTTCAAGATCTAGGAAGTGAGTTGTATCTCCTCTGAAATCTTTTACCCATTTACCTTTAATATGTTTACCACCAATGAAATATTCCGCATCTCCTGCATAGAAGAAATTAACTAAAACATATTGTGCTTCTTCAACCATTTTATGGTCCGCATGTTGGACTACAATATTTGTCACAATTACTGGTTCATCGTTGTATTCATCAATACATTCTTCATCATTTAATGATTTAACATATCGATTGATAGACGAATCGTATTCATAACCATTACGAATACTTGGTGTGTAATTAATATCTATTTCGGTCGCATCTTCTCCGACATATGTATACTCGTCCACAAAATTAAAGTGTTCTCTTGGCCACATATCGGGTAAATCTTCAGATGCTTCACTTAGATTCATGTAGGCATTATGCGGTGCTATACGGGTATCATCTCTCCAGAAATAATCGGTATTAATATTAAGAACACCATCATAACGAATCGGTACATACATTGCCTCAAGTGCAGACATCGCATCACCTTCACCTTTGCTTGCACCACCGAAATGAGCGATACCAACATCCCATTCATCTAACATTGTCACAAATGGTAATCGAATACTTCTAATTGGTCCAACTTTCTCTGGAAACTCTCCTTCAAAAATTGCCATATATCGTGTAATCGTCATTGTTTCAACACTGATTTCGTATACAACATCTGCCATACTGAGTCCCGATTGTGGTCTTGCATGACTTGTATTACCGATCATTACCGCAACAGCTTGGTAGGTTTGATCATCTGTAACACTTCCATTAAATACATTAATCTCTGGTTCAGGAGTCGGTTCTTCAATCGGTTCCGGTTCGGGTTCTTCTACTTCTTGTGCACATGCTCCTAACAAAAAAAATAGTAAGCTCATTATCAGTATTTTCTTAAACATATAAACCCCTTTTGTATGATTCTATTATACAAAAATCTTTTATCCCTAAACAAATAATTTTTGCGTGTTATAATCTATTTTATTTAGAGGGCAAAAATATGACATCAAACAAGACTAAATGGCTAATTCCACTCGCATTTCTATCCGTCTATATTTTCTGGGGTGGTACGTACTTAGGTATGAAGTTCGCACTTGAATCGTTTCCACCATTTATTATGGCTGGGATTAGACATTTAACGGCTGGTTTGATTTTAACAAGTGTAGCTTGGCTTAAAAAAGAATCATTTCCAAGTAAAAAAGAGATGATCAATGCAGGATTAGTTGGGATGATGTTACTTTTAGGTGGGAATGGATTAGTTGCTTACGCTGAAATTAGAGTACCATCGTCTATCGCAAGTTTAATTATTGCGTCAGTTCCTCTATGGATTAGTGGATTAAACTGGATTAGTGGCGATAAACGTAAACCGAGTTTATTAGAAATGTTTGGTTTATTTTTAGGTTTCTCGGGTATTATGGTACTTGCTTTTCAAGGCTCAAATACGACCACAAATATTGATATGATAGGGATCGGTTTATTATTGATTGCCTCTTTCTCATGGTCAATGGGATCGCTCTATTCTAAGCGTTCTGAAATGCCAAAATCATCTTTCTATAGTGTATCTTTTCAAATGTTAACGGGTGGTACATTATTGCTTATATTCTCAACTTTATTAGGTGAGTATCGCTCACTTGATATCAGTCAAATCACAAATCAATCATTATTGGCGATGGGATATTTAATTCTATTTGGATCGATTATTGCGTATTCTGCGTATATTTGGTTATTTAAAAACGTAAATCCTACATTAGCGTCTACTTATGCATTCGTAAATCCTGTCGTCGCATTAATACTTGGGTGGAGTCTTGCGAATGAAGTATTAAGTACTCAAGGGTTAATCGCATCAATTCTCATCATTGGAGCTGTAATCATTATTACATTATCAAAGCGTAATAAATAATTGATTTTGTGTTATTCGAGCGTAAACTAAGGTTAAGGAGACAATTATGAAAAAACTCTTAACAAGTTTATTTATTATTGCTTTAGTCGCATGTACACCAGTTGTTGAAGTTCCAGAAGAAGTTATCGAAGAACCAGTAGAAGAGGAAGAAGAAGTTATTGTTTATCCGTATGTGTCAATTTATACGGGGTTAGGTTCGATGACTGAAAGTAATAAAGCGATTGCGGTTATGATTGGTAACACATCAGAAGCTCGTCCTCAATCCGGTTTAAGTTTAGCGGATGTCGTATACGAAATTCGAGTAGAAGGTGGTATAACTCGTTTAATGGCAATCTTCTCAAGTCAATTTCCAGAGAAAGTTGGACCAATCCGGAGTATACGTATCCCTTTTGTACAAAAAGTTAATGAATGGAAAATTGGAATTGCTCATTATGGAGGCGCATCAACAGGACTAGGTGACGCATTAGGTTTACTCGATAAGTCAAAACCTGTTATTCGATATGATGGTGTTAAAGGTATAAACAATGAATTTTTCTTCAGAAGTTCAGATCGTGAAGCACCTCATAATGCATATATTAAATTGGATGAAGCTGTTGTTAAAGCTCCGACGATGAAGTTGACCGAGAAATTTATTTACACTGAAGACCCGATTAAAGGGAGTGAACAATTAGATTTCGATATTATTTATGAATCATATTACTCCATTAATTATAATTTTGATGAAGAAACACTAAAATATACACGTAGTATCAACGATGAAATACAAATAGACGCATATAACGACGAACCAATTCAAGTCAAAAATATAATCGTTCAATATGTAACTCATCGAATCGTGGAAGATGTTGGTTATGTATTAGTCGATTTTACAAAGAGTGGTAAAGTTGAGTACTTTATCGAAGGTATCCACTTTAGTGGTACATGGGAATATAATTCAGACACTAAGAGCACTGAGTATTATGATGAGTTAGGAAATGATGTAAAATTAAGACCAGGTAATACTTGGATACAAGTAGCGCTAAAGGATACAGAAATTAGTTTAAATTAAATAAGGAGAGTTTATGAAAAAAGAAATATGTGTTGTCGTTGATATGATTAATGGGTTTATCAATGAAGGAGTCTTAAGTGATCCAAGTATTAATCAAATTGTGCCAGAGACAGTAAAAGTTGTACAATCATTCTTGGATAATAAAAATGATGTAATATCCTTCCAAGATACCCATACATTGAGTTCACTTGAGTTTGAATTCTATCCACCTCATTGTTTAAAAGGTACAAGTGAAAGTGAGTTAATTCCTGAATTAAAACCATTTGAATCACAAATGATCAAAATTGAAAAAGATACCACAAATGGTTTCTTCGCACCTAAGTTTCAAGCATACCTATTAGAAAATCCAGAATTAGATTCAGTCACAGTCGTTGGATGTTGTACAGATATTTGTGTTCTACAGTTTACACAAAGTTTAAAAACATACACGCAAACCATCGGTAAAAAATTAGATATAAAAGTAGTTGAAAGGGCTGTTGATACATTTAATACGCCAAATCATGATAAACAAAGTTTTCATGAAAATGCATTAGATCTTATGCGAAATGCAGGAATTCAGATTATCTAACACGGGAAACCGTGTTTTTGTTTGTGAAAATATTATTGAAGTCAAAAAGATAAATGATAGAATAGAATCAGAATGAAAAATGAAATCATAAGAATAAACGATTTAAGTAAATCCTATGGGAAATTACAAGCGGTCAAAAACATTTCTTTAAATGTATACGAAGGAGAACTTTTCGCTTTTCTTGGCCCCAATGGAGCAGGTAAGTCCACTACAATCAATATCTTAAGTACATTACTTGAAAAAGACACTGGAGATATAGAGATTAACCAACACATACTTGGAAAAGATAATGATTTAATTCGCAATGATATCGGAATAGTTTTCCAACATTCATTCTTAGACAAACTCTTAACTGTTAAAGAAAATTTAATCACACGAGCTAGTTTTTATGGTCTAGAGAAAGCTGTTATTACAAAACGAATCAATACGCTTAGTGAACAATTATCATTAGGTGAATTTATTAATCGACCCTATGGAAAACTATCAGGTGGTCAAAGACGTCGTGCGGATATTGCGCGTGCACTAGTTAATCATCCTAAGATTCTATTTCTTGATGAACCAACGACAGGATTAGATCCACAAACTCGTCATAGTATTTGGGCATATATTGAAGATTTAAGAATCAAACATAAGATGACAATCTTCTTAACGACACATTACATGGAAGAAGCTGCTAAGTGTGATCGCGTTTGCGTTATTGATCATGGACAAATACTAGAGTTAAAAACACCGCGTGAACTACGTATTCAATATGCGCCAACTCTAATGCGTATTAAATCAGAATTAATCAATGAGGAGTCAATTAAACAGTTCAATTTCCCTTATCAGAAAACAAATGATGGATATGAAATCATTCTTAAGGAAAGTAAAGAAGCGTATTTAATCCTAGATGCACATCGTGATCAAATTGATCAATTTGAAGTAGTGGAAGGTACAATGGATACTGTATTCTTAGCACTAACAGGAAAGACGATTCGGGAGGATGGGGTATGAAAATTATCTTAGCACTTAGTTTGCGTAATTTAAGATTATTCGTACGTGACAAAGCACTCGTCTTCTTCTCATTTCTATCGGTAATTATTATTCTCGGATTGTATGTACTGTTCCTAGGTGAAATACAAGTGGAGAATATTCGTCAAATGATTGGGATGGATATACCTGAAATCGATGCGTTAGTTTATGCTTGGATGTTGCCAGGGTTAATTGCAGTCGCAAGTATGACATTATCACTTGGAAATATGGGTAGACTTGTAGATGATGCACAAGAAGAAAATCTAAATGACTTTCTAGTATCACCGCTTAAACGTTGGCAATTAATCTTGTCATACTTACTATCTAGTATCACAATTACATCTGTCATAAGTATATTTATGTTTGTATTAAGCATTATCATCGTTAAACTTAAAGGTGGTCCATGGTTGAATTTTGAACAAATTATTCAATCACTTGGCATAATGATTCTATTGATAATATCATCCGCATTGTTAAGTTTATACATCGCATCTTGGGTAAAAACACAGAATACGTATGGTGTAGTGAACTCAATGGTAGGTACATTTATTGGGTTTGTGACTGGAGCATATATGCCAATGGGGATTATGCCTGTTTTTGTTCAAAACATGTTTAATATTCTACCAGTATCACTAGGAGCAAGTTTATTAAGACAAATATACTTAGCACCGATTATGGATAAAGTCTTTACTGGAGCTCCAATCGAAATGGTCAATGAGTATCGATATTTCCAAGGAATTGACTTAAAAGTATTTGGTAACATATTAGAACCAAGCTTTATGTTAATCGCAATATTTGCTAGTATAGGAATATTATTTATCCTTAATCTTGTACATTTCAGTAAATTAAGTAAACGCATGTAATCATCAAATAATAAAATATCGTATTACAATGAATCACTCAATAGAGTGATTTTTTATGAAATAGTTGATAAATTCTAAGTTTAATCATGTGAAAGTATGTTAATGATGTAAGTTTGTTGACAATACATAATTATAGTATTATATTAAATATTGTTTTGTATCAAAACTATTTTGTAACCTAACGAAAGGAGAGTAAGATGAACAATCAAGAAGATATCGTAAATGAGCTTTTAGGGGTCTTACAACAGATAAAACGTAATCATCATGGTACGATGCCTAAGATTCCAATTCGTAAGAGTGAAATGTATACATTAATGAATCTGGGGAATCTATTAAAGAAATATCCTGATGGTGTTAAATTAGGTACTTTAAGTAAAGTACTAAACTTAGCTCCACCGACTGTAACGCCTATGATAAACGCATTAGAAGAGAATGGTTATATCGAGCGCATAGGAAGTAAAGAAGATCGTAGAGTAGTATATATTCGATTAACTGAGTTGGGTCAAACATTTTTGGATGAAAAAGAGAATCACTTTAAATCAAATATTAAGGAATTAGTGAATTATCTCGGAGAAGAAGATTCAAAGACATTCATTCGTATCGTACAAAAAACGGCTAATTTTTTAAGCCAAATGTCAAAAGAAAACGAGGAAAATAGCAGTGATTAAATTATTTACAAAATATTTAAAAGTATATTGGTTAACAATCCTCGTCGTACTTGGTTTGTTATATTACCAAACAACCGCAGATTTAAAATTACCTGAATTAATGAGTAATATTGTTAATACAGGGATTACACGTCAAGGGATTAAAGATGCGACAATTGATGTTGTTCGTGAGTCGAAACTTGAACATTTATTCTTGTTTATGAGTGAAGATGATAAAACATTTATCACACAAAATTATGAATTAGTTTTGACTGGAAACAGTGAATATCTTGATGATTATCCTATTCTAGAAACTGAGTCAGTCTATATTTTAAATCTACAAGATGGTGTATCGCGTGAAGATATCGCAACTGTATTAGCTAAACCATTGCTTATTACCTATGGTATAGATAGTGGTGTAGTCGATACAAGTAAACTACAAGTTCCTGCAGGTATGGATATCTATCAATTCTTCATGATGATGCCCGCTGAACAAAGAGCGATGGTTTTATCAAGTATGGCTAGTAACTTTGCGGAGATGAGTGATGATATGATTGCTCAATCTGCGACGGTAGCGATTAAAAATGAATATGAATTAATCGGTATTGATACAAGTAAAATCCAAATGGATTACATCTATAATATTGGTCTACAAATGATTTTATTCGCTTTAATGAGTGCAGTAATTACAATTCTAGTTGGTTTATTATCTGCTCGTATGGCTGCTGGGACAACGCGTACAATTCGTAAAGATGTATTTAGTAAAGTTGAGAATTTCTCGAGTGTTGAGTTTGATCAATTCTCTACGGCATCACTAATAACACGTACTGGTAATGATATTACACAATTACAGATGTTAATCGTTATGATGTTCAGAACATTCTTCTATTCACCAATCTTAGCGTATGGTGCAGTAATGAATGTACTTGAAAGTAATGCGAATATGACTTGGATTATTGGTTTAGCACTTGTAGTAATCATGTCAATGATTGGCACAATGTTTGTGATTGTAATGCCTAAGTTTACCGCGATCCAAAAAATGTTGGATAAAGTAAATCTAGTTGCTCGTGAAAGTTTAACAGGTTTAATGGTTGTTCGAGCATTTAAAACAGAAAAACATGAAGAAGAACGTTTTGATAACGCAAATAAAGATTTAGCGAAAGTTAACTTATTCGTATCTCGTGCAACTTCCTTCTTAATGCCACTTATGACATTTGTATTTAGTGGAGTCACATTAATGATTGTTTGGTATGGATCAATCCAAATCGATATCGGTGAATTACAAGTTGGGGATATGATGGCATTTATGCAATATTCGATGCAAATTATTATGTCATTCATGATGATCACAATGATGTTTATTTTAATTCCACGTGCATCCGTTTCATCGAACCGTATTCTTGAAGTATTGGAAAAACCACTAACCATTCTTGATGCGCCACATACAGTTGATTTCGTTAAGGATGAAACTGGGGTTGTCGAGTTTGATAATGTGAACTTTAAATATCCAAATGCGGATGATTATGTTCTTAAGAATATTAGTTTTAAAGCAAATAAAGGTCAAATGACCGCAATCATTGGATCGACTGGATCTGGTAAATCAAGTTTAATCAATCTTATTCCACGTTTCTATGATGTAACATCTGGAACGATTAAAGTTAATGGAAGAGATGTCAAAGAAGTTAAACAAATCGATTTAAGAGATCGTATTGGGTATATACCTCAGAAGGCAATCTTGTTTAGTGGAACAATAGAATCTAACTTAAGATACGCTAAAGAAAATGCATCACAAGCTGAACTTGATAAATCCATTGAAATTGCACAAGCAACGAATATTGTGAGTGAAAAACCTGGTCATTATCAAGAACCAATTAGTCAAGGTGGTACAAATGTGTCTGGTGGGCAAAAACAACGTCTATCAATCGCTCGTGCTTTAGTTAAGAATCCGGATATCTACATTTATGATGATTCATTCTCTGCGCTTGACTATAAGACAGATGCAGCACTTCGTGCAGCACTTCAAAAAGATTTATCAGACAAAACATTAATCGTAGTAGCTCAACGTATATCAACCATCATGAATGCGGATCAAATCATCGTTTTAAATGAAGGTGAAATTGTAGGTAGAGGTACACATGATGAATTAATGGATAACTGTGAAGTATATCGTGAAATCGCATTCTCACAATTATCTAAGGAGGAATTAAACCATGAGTAATATGGACAAAAAGAATACACCCGCTAAAGGCCCTATGGGTGGTGGTCCAGGACATGGTGGACCCATGGGCGGTATGATGCGTGGAGGTGGTGAAAAGGCAAAAGATTTTAAAGGATCAATGTCTAAACTACTTAAACGATTATCCCGTTATTATGGAAGATTTATCGCTGTAATCGTATTTGCGATTGCGAGTACAATATTTACAATTTATGGACCTAAGTTATTAGGTAAAGCAACAAACCGTTTATTTGAAGGTGTTGTGGCGAAGTTACAACGTATTCCTGGAGCCGCTATCGACTTTGAATACATTGGAAATATCATCTTATTATTACTTGGAATGTATATTATTTCCGCTATTTTCTCGCTTATTATGGGTATTGTAATGTCACGTGTTGCGACGGATATTGGTTATGAAATGCGTAAAGACATTTCAATGAAAATCAATAAATTACCATTACGCTTCTTTGATAAAACACCTCATGGTGAAGTATTAAGTCGTATTACAAATGATGTCGACACCATCACAAACTCACTCCAACAAAGTATGGTACAGATTATTACATCTGTCACAACACTTATTGGGGTTGCGATAATGATGTTATCGATTAGTGTATCTATGACATTAATTACATTGATTATTCTTCCATTGTCCTTTGTATTAATCATGATTATTGTTAAGTTCTCACAAAAACAGTTCAAATTACAAGCTGCTTCACTAGGTAAAGTAAGTAGTCATGTCGAAGAAATGTATAGTGGACACGTTATCATGAAAGCATTTAATGGTGAAAAGAAATCCATCGAAGAGTTCCAGAAACATAACGATGAGTTGTATCAATCCGCTTGGAAGAGTCAATTCTTCTCAAGTATTATGATGCCTCTTATGATGTTTGTTGGTAACTTAGGGTATGTTGCAGTAAGTATCCAAGGTGGTATCTTAGCCATCAACGGTACGATTAGTGTTGGTGATATTCAAGCATTCTTACAGTACGTTCGTTCATTTACACAACCTATTGCACAAACTGCTCAGATTAGTAATACCTTACAATCAACAGCTGCGGCGGCAGAACGTGTCTTCCAATTCCTTGCCGAAAGTGAAGAAATTGAAGATATCCAAGCACCAGCATCAATTGAAAAAGTTGAAGGTCATGTTAGTTTCGATAATGTTCAATTTGGATATAACGAAAATGAACCTGTAATCAAAGGCTTTAGCGCAACCATCAAACCTGGTCAAAAAGTTGCGATTGTTGGTCCTACAGGTGCTGGTAAAACTACAATGGTTAAATTATTGATGCGTTTCTATGACGTCAATGATGGATCAATCAAAGTTGATGGACATGATTTACGTGAATTTAAGCGTAATGAATTAAGAAGTTTATTTGGAATGGTTTTACAGGATACATGGTTATTCAACGGTTCAATCGAGGATAACTTGAAATATGGTAAATTAGATGCGACGCATGAAGAAGTTGAAGCCGCAAGTAGAGCTGCCAATGTTCATCATTTCATCCATACATTACCTGGAAGTTATAGTTATGTGTTGAATGAAGAGGCTAGTAATATCTCCCTTGGGCAGAAACAACTTCTAACCATTGCACGTGCATTCTTAGCGAATCCAAAAATTCTAATTCTAGATGAAGCCACATCCTCAGTTGATACGCGTACTGAAGTATTAATTCAGAAAGCGATGGATCAATTGATGGAAGGTCGTACAAGTTTCATCATAGCGCATCGTTTAAGTACCATTCGTAACGCAGATTTAATTCTAGTGATGAAAGATGGTAATATCATTGAACAAGGAACACATCTTGATCTTATGGCTCAGGGTGGATTCTATCAGAACTTATATAATTCTCAGTTTGAAGAAGCTGAAGCTTAGGGTCGAAAGACCCTTTTTTATTTGGATTTATAATATTGTCTTTTTAATCAAAAATAATGATGTAAATATAGGTGTATACTTTGATTAAATAACGATTTCAACGATAAAGGAGCACCATGAAAATAGGCAAGATGTTTATATTAATAATTATGTTTATATTAAATGCTTGTAGTGTTAATCCAGAAGTTGATGTACATACTGACGCAACATTATCTCGTTTTAGATCATTAGAAATTCAAGAATATGAAGGAAAGCTATTAGATCCTGCAATTGGACCAAGAGATAATTCTATTACAGGTGTTCAAGAAATTGATATTAATAAGTATCAATTAAAAATCACAGGACTCGTAAACAATGAAATAAGTTTAAGTTATCAAGATGTCTTAGAAATGACGAGTTATCAACGTTTGATAACCTTATATTGTGTAGAAGGATGGGATGCGACGATCTTATGGGAAGGTGTTTTACTTACTGATTTAATTGACCTTGGTGAAGCTAAAAGTACCGCAAATACAGTGATATTTCATGCGGAAGATGGATATACAACGTCTTTGCCTTACGCAGTCATCAAAGATCGACAATTGATATTAGCGTATAAAGCAAATGGAATCGCATTACCAAACGAAATGGGATATCCATTTATCGTAGTTGCTGAGAATAAATTAGGATACAAATGGGCGCGATGGGTTACCGAAATTGAGTTATCATCAGAAGATACGTATAAAGGATATTGGGAATCATTGGGATATGATAATGATGCGGAAGTTGAATAACATTGATATAAGTTTGATTTAAATTCCATTTAGTTAACTTAAATATTAACTTTTTATAAAGTGATTTATTTTAGTATTCTTAATTCTAGTATCCGATTAATTTGTAATATTATGTTTATGTGATATGATTCACATAATGAATTCCATTGAAAGGAGTCCTTAATGGAAAGACATCATAATATCATAAAACAGTTAATTAGCATTCTATTAATTATTTTTTTAATTGGTTGTTCATCAGATACTAATAATACAGATACAGATAATGGCGACAACAATAATAACCAAAATACGGATACTGGTGATAAGACAATAGAATCATTAAACATAGGCGATAAAGTTGTCGATCCAAATTGGACTTGGGAATTTAGAAGAGGTTATGGGTATACCGTATACGCAGATAATGAACAGACTGCACCAGTAGTTTGGGTGGTTGTCGCAAAGAATCATTATATGGCTGATTCAGTCACGTTAATCGCAGAGAATTTAATAGGCTTTTACTTCTATGACACAACTCTCATGGAAGGAATGTTAGCAGGACATAACCACTGGGGTAATGGTGGACTTAATGGCGCAACAGGATTAAGACCTTGGTTAAATTCAACCGATCAACACACATCGGATGGATTCTATAATGCGTTTTCATCGGACTTTAAAGGAATTGTACTTGCGACTAGTATAGAGAACATTAACGAAGAAGGACTACCATACACATCAACTGATAATGTATTTATTCCTTCACATACTGAACTAGGTTTAACAGATCATACTAATACCTACGAAATTGGATCAAGTTATGAATATTTCGTTGGGGCTGATTATATGAAATTACGTTCTAAAATATTCGGAGATAGTTGGGAAGAAGAATATTGGACACGATCACCCTATGTGGATGGATATCGAGTCGTCGGTATGATATCTGATAGTGGGCTGTATGTAAATACTTTTGCGGATTTTGACAATGTTGGAGTACGACCTGTAGTAAACATTAGTATTAACACTAAAGTATCGAATGATATGAATGAAAATGGAGTATACGAGATTATGTATTAAAAAGGGGTGTAAACCCCTTTAATTATAATTGTGATATTCTCTTACCATTTTTAGCCAACTCTACAATACGATTAATCCTTTTTATACGCGTTTCACTCCGTTTCGCTTGATTGATCCAATAAAGTATTTGAATCTTATCACTACTAGAGTAATGGTTAAATGTATTCTTTGAGGATATATCTTTATCTAACTCTTCCTGTAAATCAACAGGAATAGTAATTTCATTTTGTGTTGAATAAGCCGCATCCCATGCGCCAGATTGTTTCGCAATCTCAACCATTTCTAATCCCTTAGGCTTCATCTGGTTCAATTCAATTAATTCTTCCACATATTTGCGATTTATCATTGACCAGACACTACTAGCCTTACGTTTCGTGCATCGTATCATAAAATAATCATCATCAATACGATTTACTCTACCATCTATCCAACCAAATTTTAACATCTCAATAACCGCATCTTTTAAGCGAATTCCAGGTTTATTTGAGTTAATTTTCTTGATTCTTAACCATACAATAAAATCATTTAAATGATTATCATTTAACCAAGTATTCCATTGTTCGATTGAATCAAAGTCTAATTTAATTTCGTTTGGTTTCATATTACAGTCCATGGCTCTATTAGTTTAATTATAGTATCAAAATGATAGTTGGGCATAATTACTATCTTTTAATCGACTTGTGATAGGATATGCTTAAGGATAAAAATCCAAAGGAGCTTACAATGAACATATTCGTAAAAGAAGTTTCTTTATCGTTTGATGAAACAATTGAACAACTAACAAAAAATCTAGCAGAGGAAAAGTTTGGAGTTCTATCGACCATTCCATTATCAGATAAATTTAGAGATAAAGGGTTAGATTTTGCGGGTCGTCTAACGATACTTGATGTGTGTAATCCGATTGAAGCGTTTAGTGTATACAAAATAGATCCACTCGCTGTTAATTTTCTACCATGTAAATTCGTAATACGTGAATTTAACCGACAAGTTACGATTGAAATGATACGTCCTACGGATTTAATTGCGTTAATGCCAAATGAAGCACTACTAAAATTCGCACGAGTGATTGAGGATAAATTAATTACTGCATGTAATGCGATTCAATAAATAAATGTATGCGTAAAATAATAGTAAGTAATATGATTACACTTGATGGTTTTTATGAGGGTAAGGATCATAGTTTAGATTCGTTATTTGAGTTCTTCCATCCAGATTATCATAAAGATGAATCGATGGATAAATATAATTTAGACTTACTAATTGCTTCTGATTTCTTATTGTTTAGTGGGAAAGAATCGTTTCTTGGATTCAAATCATTTTGGCAAAATTATTATTCACAACCCAATACGAGTGAAGTGAGAATTCAAATATCAAAAAGAATGAATCTTATAAATAAAATAGTTGTTTCAGATAAAATTGAAACAACCGATTTAGGAGAATGGCAAAATACCGAAATTATCAGGATTAGTGAGTTAGAAATTAAACTTGCGGAAATTAAGAACCAAGTTGGGAAAAACTTATTAATCTTAGGTGGTAGAACATTATGGAATTCACTGATGGATTATGAATTAATCGATGAGTTACATATTATGATTTTTCCACTATTAGCCTATGAAGGAGTTCCATTATTAACTTCAAAAAAGAAAGTTTATTTAAAATTAATTGATACCCAAACATGGAAAGGCTCTGGAAATGTGATTGTACGTTATACGGTTCTATACAAAAAAGATATCAAACAAAAATCTAAAATAAAAACCCTTTAATCAAAGGGTTAATTTTTTTATTGGCAGGGGTAGTAGGAGTTGAACCCACATCAGCGGTTTTGGAGACCGACATTCTACCATTGAACTATACCCCTAAACGCTCATTTATAATAACATACCCGTTTGTCCATTTCAACTAGAATTAGGCTTGGAATATGAGTATAATTAAGTTAATGAAAACGATCATGGACGAAAACAGTATCGCTCGTACACTTGTACGAATGACACATGAAATTATTGAAAAAAACAAAGGTGTTGAAAATCTTGTTTTAGTTGGAATAAAGACAAGAGGAGAGACTATCGCGAATCGAATTGCACAAAATATCAAACGCTTTGAAGGGGTCGATGTATTAACAGTTGGGTTTGATATACGTTATTGGCGTGATGATATTGATAAAACAGGGATAAACAAACCAGAGTATGATTTAGATTTGAATCATAAAACGGTTGTATTAATTGATGATGTATTATACAAAGGTAGAACAGTAAGAGCGGCGATGGATGGCGTTATGTCATTTGGACGTCCTCAATCCATTCAGTTAGCGGTATTGGTTGATCGAGGACATCGTGAATTGCCAATTAGAGCTGATGTTGTAGGTAAGAATGTACCAACTTCTACGGAAGAGTCGGTGAAGGTATCCTTACAAGAAGTGGATGGAAGTGAAGCAGTTATCATCTTGGAAAGGAACGATTAACATGGAAATCTTTATCATCCTTTCTTTTTTTTGTTTGATTGTACTATATTATTATTTCCCATCGAGAAGGATAAAGAAAACTGATTTAGGGTTATCACATTATGCACATCGTGGTTTATATAATCATGGAACAGATATTCCAGAAAATAGTATGATGGCATTTAGAAAAGCTAAACATCTCGGTTATGGCTGTGAGTTAGATCTACAATGCACAAAAGATGGAAAAGTAGTGGTGTTCCATGATGATAATTTACTTAGAATGACTGGGTTTGATGGAATATTAGAGTCAATGAATTATTCTGAAATTAAGGATTTAAAACTGAATCATACGGAAGAGAGAATACCACTTTTTAGAGATGTTTTGGATTTAGAGTTAAAAGAATTAGTCATTGAAATTAAATCTACTAAAGCGCGAAGTAAAATAATCCTTGCGGTATTGAAAGAACTAAAGACATATCGCGGGAAATTTAGCATTTGTAGTTTTGATCCACTCATTTTACTTGAGCTAAAACGTCAAGCTCCTATGATTTATCGAGGATTAATTATGGAGAATACGGATTCATCAAATAAAATGCCTTTCTATCAAAGATGGGTTTTAAACTATGGATTATTGAATCGATTTATTCGACCAGATTATATTTCAATGAATTATAAAGATATTAATGTAATTTATCGTTTATTCAGATTCTTAGGGGGTCGTACGTTAGTTTGGACGGTGAATGATATTAAAATTGAATCTGATTTAAAAGGGAATGTGGAAGGGATTATTTTCGAAAATTATTTACCAAACACAAAAAACAATGTGTAATTTGTGTGAAAAGTGATAGAATAGTAAATTGTGAACAACATGTCAATTATAAACAAACTATTTGGTGTAGAAAACCTAATTCCTAAGAAGTATCAAACCCAACCTTTACCTACGAGTAAAGAAATTTATCAAAAAACGTTAAAAATAGCTTGGCCTTCCGCAATGGAGGCTATTTTAATTAGTTTAATCGGTGCAGTAGATATGATGATGGTTGGTGGTTTAGGAACGAATGCGATTGCGGCAGTTGGGATAACAACTCAACCTAAGTTTCTAATTATGGCTTTTGTATTAGCTTTGAATACAGGAGTTACAGTAGTTATATCACGTAGAAAAGGTGCTAATAACCAAGAAGGCGCACGTAAGGCATTAAGAAATGCATTAGTTTTAAGTGTTGGGATTTCGTTGATTAGTACAATTATTGGAATCGTATTCTCAAGAGAAATATTGATGTTTTCTGGTGCGAATTTGGATTATATCAATGATGCGATGATTTACTTTAATATCGTGTTAATTGGGAACTTCTTTTATCTAATAAGTTTAACTATGACTGCTGCACAACGTGGTGTTGGTAATACAAAAATATCTCTTATCACAAATGTTAGTGCTAATGTAGTTAATATTATATTTAATTATCTACTTATCAATGGTATCTGGATCTTCCCAAGATGGGGTGTTGCGGGTGCTGCGGTCGCGACCGCAATGGGTAATGTAGTATCGCTTATCTTGGCTATGTATAACTTGAATAAGAAAGATAATTTCTTACATGTAAATTTCAAACAAGACTGGAGTTTCGATAAAGAAACGCTTGTTTCAATATGGAAAATTTCTTCATCATCACTTATTGAACAAGTATTCATACGGATTGGATTTATGATGTATGCGAAGGCAGTAGCTGGTTTAGGTACACTTCAATTCGCTACACATTATATTGTAATGCAAGTTATGAGTATTACATTTAGTGCAGGAGATGGATTATCGATTGCGACATCATCTCTGGTTGGACAAAGTCTAGGGGCTAAACGTACAGATTTAGCTTACATACATGGAAAAGTTTCCCAAAGAATCGGTATGGTTATTTCGTTTAGTTTAGCGATTCTTATATTAGTAAATCGACATTTAATTATTTCATTGTTTAGTAGTGATACTGAAATAATAAGTCTTGGCGCAAATATACTGATCATTCTATGTTTCATCATACAATTCCAAATTGCACAAGTAATTACTGTTGGTAGTTTACGTGGAGCAGGTGATGTAAAGTTTGTCGCAATGCTTTCTTTAGTCAGCGTTACCATACTTCGCCCATTACTTACTTTCTTCTTAGCGTATACATTAAACTTCGGTTTATATGGTGCTTGGTTCAGTGTTGTGTTCGATCAAATGATTCGATATTATGTCGGAAGATATCGATTTAAAAAAGCTGAATGGGTTAAGATAGAAGTTTAAAATTTAGGTCACAATATACCCCTGAATGGGGTATAATTATATATGGCAAATAAGGAGGACATCTATGTCTAAAAGATTTATGACAATGGATGGCAATAACGCTACTGCACATGTTGCGTATGCGTTTACAGAAGTTGCGGCCATCTATCCTATTACCCCTTCTTCAACGATGGCAGAACTCGTTGATGCGTGGGCAAGTCAAGGCAGAAAGAATTTATTTGGTTCTGTAGTTAAGGTTGTAGAAATGCAATCTGAAGCAGGTGCAGCGGGTGCTGTACACGGTGCTTTACAAGGTGGTACTTTAGCTTCCACATTCACGGCGTCTCAAGGTTTATTATTGATGATTCCAAACATTTATAAATGGGTAGGGGAATTGATTCCTGGTGTTATCCATGTATCAGCACGTTCTTTAGCGACTCGTGCATTATCTATCTTCGGTGATCACCAAGATATTTATGCGATTCGCCAAACTGGCGCTCCAATGATTTCATCTCATTCTGTACAAGAAGCGATGGACTTAGCTGGTGTTGCACATTTAACTGCGATTAAAGCAAGTGTTCCTGTTATTCACTTCTTTGATGGTTTCAGAACTTCACACGAAATTCAAAAGATTGAAGTTATTGATACAGATAAATTAAAAGAATGGATTGATAAAGATGGATTAGAACGTTTCCGTGCTAATGCATTAAATCCACATACAAATCCAGTTACACGTGGTGGTGCTGAAAACGATGACGTTTACTTCCAAGCACGTGAAGCTCAAAACTTACATTACGCTAATGTTCTACCTGTTGTGGAAGAATACTTCGCAAAAGTATCTGAATTAACAGGTCGTCATTATGCGCCATTTGTATATTATGGTGCAGAAGATGCGACACGCGTTATTATCGCAATGGGTTCAGTTACTGAAACCGCAAAAGAAGTAGTCGATGCATTGAATAATAAGGGCGAAAAGGTTGGTCTTGTCAAAGTTCACCTATACCGTCCATTCTCAACGGATCACCTATTAAATGTACTTCCTAAGACTGTAACACATGTTGCGGTTATGGATCGCACTAAAGAAATGGGTTCTCATGAACCTCTATTCTTAGATGTACACCAATCATTAGTTAATCAAAATAATATCGAACTAATCATTGGCGGACGTTATGGATTATCAAGTAAAGATACTCAACCTAAAGATATTAAAGCAGTTTATGATCACTTGTTCTCCGCTAATCCATTTGATGGTTTCACAATCTCTATTAATGACGATGTGACATTCAAATCATTAAAGACGGATGATACTTTCGAAGTTGAAACTGATTATACTTCATGTTTATTCTATGGTTTAGGATCTGACGGTACAGTAAGTGCAAATAAGAACTCCATTAAGATTATCGGAGATCATACAGACTTATATAGCCAAGCTTACTTTGCGTATGACTCAAAGAAAGCGGGTGGTGTTACTCGTTCATTCTTACGTTTCGGACCTAGCCCAATTCGTTCTACTTACTATGTTAATAACGCTGACTTGATTTCATGTTCATTGGATTCATTCTTAGTTCGTTATGATATGCTTAAAAACCTTAAGAAGGGTGGAACATTCCTTCTAAACACAGCTTATAAGAGAGAAGAAATTGAAGCTAAATTACCGAATCGTGTTAAGAAACAATTAGCAGATAAGAATGCGAAATTCTATATTATTGATGCGACTAAGATTGCGGAAGAAATTGGTATGGGTCGTAGAACAAATACAATTCTTCAATCTTCATTCTTCGCATTAGCAGATAGAATTCTTCCTTACGATAAAGCTCTAGGCTATATGAAGGAAATGGCTTACAAGTCATATTCCAAGAAGGGCGAAGAAGTTGTTGAGTTGAACTATAAGGCAATTGATGAAGGTAAGAATGGATTAATTCAAATCGAAGTTAAACCTGAATGGTCTACATTAACTGTTTCTAAAACTCGTCGTACAACTGGAGATGAATACTTTGATCAACACGTTGATGTGATTAATGGATTAGATGGCTATGATATGCCAGTTTCATCCTTTACTAAATATGGATTATTAAATGGTTCATTTAGAAATAACGTAGCGTTCTCCGAACACCGTGCGATTGCGACTCAAGTTCCTGAATGGCATGAAGAAAACTGTATCCAATGTGGATTCTGTTCATTCGTATGTCCACATGCGACTATTCGTACATTCTTATTAGATGACAATGAAATCAAGAACGCACCGATGGAATTCGCAACTTTACCAGCTGTTGGTAAGGGTGTAGAAAACTTGAAGTTCCGTGTAATGGTTTCTCCAGATAACTGTGTAGGTTGTGGATTATGTGTTGTTGAATGTCCAGGTAAGGGTGGTAAGAAAGCTCTAACGATGGAAGATGTACATGATCGTCTACATGAAGCTCCTTTAGCAGATTATATCTTTAAGAAAACAACATACAAATCAGAATTTATGCCTACAGATTCAATTAAGGGTTCTCAATTCTTAATGCCATACTTCGAAG
The DNA here is from genome assembly GCA_035697025.1 of Erysipelotrichaceae bacterium. Lineage (GTDB taxonomy): Bacteria > Bacillota_I > Bacilli_A > Erysipelotrichales > Erysipelotrichaceae > UBA2212. The sequence continues at coordinate 21,039 of DASSDQ010000049.1, forward strand.
TATCAGGTGCTTGTGCTGGTTGTGGTGAAACTCCTTATTACCGTTTAGTTTCTCAATTATTCGGTCGTGATATGATGATTGCCAATGCGACAGGTTGTACATCCATTTATTGTGGATCTGCTCCTTCAACACCATTTGTTACAGATAAAGACGGTGAAGGTATTGCATGGGGTAACTCATTGTTTGAAGATAATGCGGAATATGGTTATGGTATGAAAGTTGCTCAAGAATTTAAGGCTAATCGTATTGTTCAAATCTTATCCGAAATCAATGAAACTGCAGATGGTGATATAAAAGTCGCAATCGATGCTTACTTAAATGTTAAGGGTAATCGTAATGAAGAACGTTTAGTTGTTAAAGAACTTGTAAAAGCACTTGAAAAATCAAGTCATCCAAGAGTCAATGAAGTATTAGAAATGAAACGTGATTTAGTTTCTAATTCAGTATGGATCGTGGGTGGAGATGGTTGGGCTTATGACATCGGTTACGGTGGATTAGACCACGTTATTGCGAATAACTTAAATGTAAACATTATGATTCTTGATACAGAAGTTTACTCGAATACAGGCGGACAATCTTCTAAATCTTCTCAAGCAGCTTCAATTGCGAAGTTCGCAGCTGGTGGTAAACCAACAGCTAAGAAAGACTTAGGACAAATTGCGATGACGTATGGTCACGTATATGTTGCGTCTATCTCAATGGGTGCTAACCGTATGCAAACAATTAAGGCTTTAAAAGAAGCTGAAGCATATGAAGGACCATCTGTAATCTTAGCTTACTCTCCATGTATCGAACATGGAATTAAGGGTGGCTTATCCAATCACCAAGTTCAACAAAAGAAAGCTGTTGAATGTGGTTACTGGACTCTATACCGTTTCAATCCAAACAATGTTGAAAAACCATTAACGATTGATTCAAAAGAACCTGATTTCACTAAGTTCAGAGAATTCGTAATGAACGAAACTCGTTTCAATCAATTACCATTCATTAACGCAGACCAAGCTGAATTCTTACTCTCTAAGAGTGAAGAAGATGCGAAGAAACGTTATACTCGATTAGTTAAATTAGCAGTATAATTCTAAAGGATAACTTATAAAAGTTATCCTTTTTTTGTTATGTTATAATTCTAAATAGATAAAGGTGAAATTATGAAAGTTGCTTTATATTTTGAATCAGAAAAACTTATTCAAACATCTGGAATTGGTAGAGCTTTTTACCATCAAAAAATGGCACTTGAAAGTGCTGGTGTAGAATACACAACAGATACTGAGGATAATTTTGATATTCTACATATAAATACAGTAGGGATTACGAGTACATCTGAAATTGAATCGGCGCGTAAAAAAGGTGCGAAAGTTATCTATCATGCCCATAGTACCGAGGAAGATTTTAGGAATTCGTTTATTCTATCGAATCAATTAGCTCCGTTTCTAAGGAAACATTTGATTCATCTATATTCACAAGCGGATTATATTATTACACCTACCGCATATTCAAAAAAACTATTAATCGATTATGGGATTAATGTAGAAATAGAAGATGTTTCAAATGGTATTGATTTAAATCGATTTAAATATGATGAAGAAAAAGTGAAAGCATTTAAAAACTACTTTTCGATTGAAGATAATCAGAAAGTAGTTATATCAGTTGGGTTATATTTCGAACGTAAGGGAATACAGGATTTTATGGAAGTCGCAAAATACTTCCCAGAAATTAAGTTTATATGGTTTGGATATACACCAATGATATCTATTCCAAAGTCTGTACGTGATTTAATCCACGATCATCCGCGTAATGTTATATTACCTGGTTATGTTAAAGGTCCAATTATTGAAGGAGCGTATGCGGCGGCGGATTGTTTCTTCTTTCCATCCTATGAAGAAACTGAAGGGATAGTCGTATTAGAAGCTCTTGCGTCTAAATGTCCGGTATTAATTAGAGATATACCAGTCTATGAAGATTGGTTAGTTCATAATGAGTCTTGTTTCAAAGCGCATGATAATGAAGGCTTTGTGCATATCATTCGTCAAATTATTAGTGGTGAGAATGTTGATCCTAGAATAAAAGAGAATGGGTATGAAATCGCAAAAGCGCGAAGTATTGAAGAAATTGGCAAAAAACTTAAATTAATTTATGAAAAAGTAAGGGGGACTGTATGAGAATAGCGTTATTTAGTGACACCTATACTCCAGAGATAAACGGGGTTGTCTCTTCGATTGTGACACTACAAGAAGGGTTAGAGGCATTAGGTCATGAAGTTTTTATTATTACAACTCATGCGTCAATTATAAGTTTATCGTATGAAAACCGAGTTTTAAGATTACCAGGAATTCAATTGAAACAAATGTATGGTTATGTGTTAACGAGTCCTTTACATATTCGTGCGTATCAAATCGTCAAAGATATGAATCTTGATGTACTACATGCCCATACCGAATTTGGTATAGGCATATTTGCGCGTATTGTAGCGCGTCTAATGCATAAACCATTAGTTGTAACATATCACACGACGTATGAAGACTATACGCATTATGTGAATGTATTTAAGTCGAAAACATTTGAATCCTTCGCGAAAAAGACAGTATCTCAATTAAGTCGATTGTATATTGAATCAAGTGATGGTGCGATATCACCGTCAGATAAAACAAAAGATATGCTTGAAGGATATGGAATAAAGCGTGAAATAAAAGTTATTCCAACCGGTCTAAATTTAGAACGATTCAAGAAAGAAAATGTTAATTTTGATGAAGTTAATATGATTAAAAATACTCTTGGGTTAAATGATAAATTAGTAATATTATATGTTGGACGAATAGCGAAAGAGAAAAGTATTGATTTAGTAATCGAAGGATTTTCAAAAATTAATCAAAATGAAATACCAAGTCGTCTTGTAATTGTTGGGGCTGGACCTCAAGAAGATGAGTTAAAAGAATTAGCTAAGCGTATTTCAGAGCCTGGTACGATTCTATTCTTAGGTAAGAAAGCAGCAAATACGATTCCTATTTACTATCATGCATGTGATATATTTGTGTCCGCTTCGCTAACAGAAACGCAAGGTATGACTTTTATCGAAGCTTTAGCAAGTGGAAAAGTTGTATTTGCGCGTGAAGATCAAGTTTTAATGGACCTAATCGTTCCATGTAAAAATGGTTACTTCTTTGAAGATGCGAATGATTTTGCGAATAAGATTCAAGAATACAATAATTTAAGCGAAATCGGTAAAGAGAACATCAAAGTAAATGCCTTAGAAAGTTCACTTCCATATGATCGTGAAGAATTTGTTAAGAACGTTCTAAATGTGTACCAAAATGCGATTAAAGTTTCACAAGAAAGTATGTTGTTAAAATCCGTTCAACACAGTAATGATGTGGTAGAATGTGAACTAACGAATAAGAACCGAACAATTCAGGTACTAGTAAGCACAGAGATGTTTGTGGCACTTGGATTAAGGAAGGGGAATGAGTTGAATCAAGACACTATTGAAGAATTATTGCAAAATGAACAAATCGTAAAGGCTTACCAAAGTTGTATCCGTAAAATTAGTACGAAAGATCGTAGTCGAAAAGAAATGTATGATTTCTTGATTGATAATACGACATTAGAAATTGGTCAAATCAACCGACTAATAGAACATCTTGAAAGTCGTAAGTATATTGATGATGAACAATATGCAAAGGATATGGTATCTTCTCTACAAGCTTTATTACAGGGTAAACAAAAGATTATCACAACATTACGTAAAAAAGGAATTTCACAAGAAATTATCGAGAAAGTTATTCAAATTGATAATTTAGAGAATGAAGTTGAAAATGCGTTAGCGTTAGCAGAAAAAGTTAAACCAAATATTAAAGATAAATCAGTTCGATTGAAAAAACAAAAATTGACTCAAAAGTTGATGACTCAAGGGTTTGATTTTAATGTAATTGAGTTGGTTATGCGTAGTTTAAGTTTTGCGGATGAAGAAAAAGGTGAACTTGATACATTACGTAAGGCTACACAAAAAGCTAAACGCAAATATGGATCAAAGTTCTCTGGAACTGGACTTAGAAATGCAGTATTTAACTATCTAGATCATCAAGGATTTAACTTAGATGATATCTATATTATATTAAACGAAATGGAGTGGGATGATGAGTAGACAAACAATTCAAAGTTTTGTGGAAGGTGAAAAGGTTAATACGAGTTTATTAATAACACAAATGCTTAAGGGGATAACAAACGCTGGTGCACCTTATGTATCTTTTACCTTACAAGATCAGACAGGGAATATTGAAGCTAAATTATGGGATGTTAAAGAAGATACATTAGTTGCGATAGAAGCTGGTAAAGTTGTCCAAGTAACGGGTGAAGTACTTAAATATCGTAATGCGAATCAATTAAGATTATATGGATTAAGCCCATTAAAAGAATCGGATTTTAATCCTGCAGATTATGTCGTAAGTACGAGTTTGAGCTTAGAATTTATGCAAAAACGAATCAACGAGACATTGGATTCGATGCAAGATCCAATTTATCAAGGTGTTTGTAAAGCTGTTATATCCCAATATGAAGAGAAATTATATGTTTATCCAGCGGCTGCTAAGAATCATCATGATTTTGTTGGTGGACTTGCGACACATATGATTGCGATGTTGGACTTAGCGGAAAGTTTCTGTGTACTTTATCCTGCACTGAATCGTGATTTATTAATATCTGGTGTATTACTTCATGATTTAGGTAAAATGGAAGAATTATCAGGTCCAATCCTTACAGAATATACTCTAGAAGGAAGACTTGTTGGACATATCTCAATTATGCAGAGTAAGGTAACTGAAATTGCGACAAAGATGGGAACTGAAAAATCTGAACAAGTCACAATGATGAGACATATGATACTTTCACATCATGGTGAATATGAATTTGGTTCTCCTGTATTACCACTTATCATGGAAGCTGAGATGTTAAATTATATTGATAACGTGGATGCGCGTATGAATATGTTAAGCAAAGCGCTTGATCAAACAAAAGCGGGTGAATGGACTGCACGTGTATTCGCCTTAGAGAATCGTAGTTTCTATAAACCTAAAGAATAAGCAAGTGCTTATTTTTTTTTGAATCAAAGTACTTGCAATATACCCCCACTGGGTATATATTATAACCAGAGGTGAAAACTATGTTAAAGAAATTTGCAGTAGAAGGCATGACTTGTAACCATTGTGTACATCATGTCACAGTCGCATTAAGTGAAGTTGAAGGAGTTAAAGATGTTAAGGTTTCATTAACTGAGAAATCAGCGTTAGTGAACTCTGACGATTCTGTTAGCTTTGAAACATTACGTGCTGCGGTTGAAGAAGCGGGGTATAAACTTGTCGCATAACATTCGCCACTATACCGTGACGGATATGACCTGCGCAAGTTGTGCTGCGGCTGTTCAAAGAACAGTCTCTAAATTGGATGGAGTAGACCGTGCTGAGGTGAATCTTAGCACGGAGAAACTCACCATTGAGTTGAACAAAGACTTAGATTTCAAAACCATCCAAGCAGCCGTTGAAAAAGCAGGCTACGGTCTAGTAGAGCCAACACAAATCCGTCAAATTAACCTCGATATCGAAGGAATGACCTGTGCTTCATGTAGCGCAGCGGTTGAGCGTGCTATAAAGAAACAAAATGGGGTTCAATCCGTAAGTGTTAACCTAACAACCAATAAGGCAACACTCGCGTATGATCCTAGTTTAATAAAATTATCTACAATCAAACAAGCTGTTGAAAAAGCTGGCTATAAAGCAAATGATATTCAAGTTGAAAAAGATGTGGATGATAAACGAAAAGAATTAGCACTTAAACAAATGACATTTAAACTTGTTTTAGCTACGATTTTCGCATTACCACTTTTATATCTAGCAATGGGACATATGATAAAGGATATTGAACTTTGGTTACCAGAATTCATCGTACCGCATATGTATCCATTAAACTTCGCATTAGTACAATTAGTATTATCTTTACCAATCTTATATGCTGGTCGTAAATTCTTTACTGTCGGCTTTAAAACCCTATCACATGGCTCTCCAAATATGGATTCCTTGGTTGCGATAGGTACAGGGGCTGCTTTCCTATATGGTGTGTATAACACAATTGGTATTTACCAAGGAAATCATGCATTAGTAAATGATTTGTACTTTGAATCAGCTGGTGTTGTTATTACGTTAATTCTTTTAGGTAAATGGTTAGAAGAACGCTCAAAAGGAAAGACTTCTCAAGCAATTAAAAAATTAATGGGGTTAAGTCCTAAGTCAGCACATTTAGTACAAGGGTCTGAAACCATCGATGTATTATTGGAAGAAGTTGTGATTAATGATGTACTACTTGTTAAACCTGGTGAAAAAATTCCAGTTGATGGTATCGTAATCAGTGGTCAAAGTGCCGTTGATGAAAGTATGTTAACGGGTGAAAGTTTACCGGTAGAGAAACAAGTTGGTGATAAAGTAATTGGTGGATCACTCAATGCGAATGGTGTAATTACCATGCAGGCAAAGGCAGTTGGTCAAGATACAGCACTTGCACAAATAATTAAACTTGTGGAAGATGCTCAAGGTCAAAAAGCTCCAATTGCACAATTAGCTGATGTTATTTCCGCATACTTTGTGCCAGTTGTTATCGTAATCGCGTTAGCGAGTGCTACCTTCTGGTGGTTAAATGGAAAAGATTTCCCATTCATTCTTAGTAGCTTTGTGACCGTACTTGTCATCGCATGTCCTTGTGCACTTGGACTTGCGACACCTACCGCAATTATGGTAGGAACAGGTAAGGGCGCACAAATGGGTGTGTTATTCAAAGGCGGAGAAGCACTTGAAATGGCACATAAAGTGAATGCGATTATCTTTGATAAAACAGGTACGATTACAAAAGGTACACCTACATTAACAGATATTAAACCAATTGAAATTGATGATGCTTATTTCTTGCGTTTAATTGCGAGCGCTGAATCAGTTTCTGAACATCCACTTGCGAAAGCAGTGGTTAAGCATGCGATTGATAAACAAGTCGTATTACTCAGTGTTGATCAATATGAAGCAGTTAGTGGTCGTGGACTTAAAGCATTAGTTGATAATAAATTGATCTTAATCGGCAATGAAGCATGGATGAATGAGAATCAGATACCAGTTCTTGAGAAAGAATGGGCAGATTCATTATCGTCAGAAGGTAAAACGGTTCTATGGGCTGCGTATGATTCAAAACCAATTGGATTGTTTGCGGTCGCGGATGTCGTTAAAGAAAGTAGTTTAGAAGCGATTACAGCACTTAAGAAAATGGGTATTAAAGTCGCAATGATTACAGGCGATAATCATAAAACAGCTTCCGCTATTGCGAAACAAGTTGGCATTGATTTAGTTCTATCTGAAGTACTCCCTCAAGATAAAGGGGAAGAAGTGGATAAGCTAAAGAAACAAGGTTATATTGTCGCAATGGTTGGGGATGGAATAAATGATGCGGTCGCATTAACGAAAGCTGATGTTGGGATTGCGATTGGTTCTGGGACAGATGTTGCGTTAGAATCTGCGGATGTTGTGTTGATGAAATCAGATCTTAAAGACGTAGCTAAAGCTTTAAAATTATCTAAAGCTACGATGATTAATATCAAAGAAAACTTATTCTGGGCATTTATTTATAATATTATTGGCATTCCGTTCGCAGCTGGTGTATTCTATTATTTTGGTGGACCTTTACTCAATCCAGTCTTAGCAGGTACTGCGATGGCATTAAGTTCTGTATCGGTTGTGACAAACGCATTACGCTTACGATTCTTTAAAATGAGGTAGAACAATGGATAACTGTAAACATACACACCGTGAGGTGGACGAACAAACTAAGCTAGTTAATCGATTAAATCGCTTAGAAGGTCAAATACGTGGAATTAAGAATAT
>DASSDQ010000050.1:0-6433 GCA_035697025.1 Erysipelotrichaceae bacterium
CATAAGCAAATGGACTTTATACACACTAAGTGTTTCAATAATCGGATGAACAGGTAATATCGCTAGGTTTATCATAATTTTACTCCTTTACATCCATATCCTATCAAAACAGTGATTAAGATTAGATTAAGAATAAAAAAATGAATTTATATACTAGAAACTGTTAATTTATTTCCAGAAAAAAACCTAAGAATTTCTTAGGTTAATTGGATTATTTAGACGCATCAATCATGAGTTGTGCCATTGAGTTCGAGAATTCAATCGGATCTTCAATGGTAAACCCTTCAATAAGTAATGCTTGATTGTATAAGAGTTTTGCATACGCTGATACTTTATCACTTGCGACATTACCTAATGCCTCAATTAGAGGATGATCACTGTTAAGCTCTAAGATACGTTTAGCCTTAACTTGATTATTCGCATCAGGCATTTGCGCCAATACTTTTTCCATTTCAAGTGAGATACCTTCATCCGCTACTAAACAAACCGGATGTGATTTCAAACGAGAACTTAAACGTACATCTACTACTTGATCTTTCAGAGCTTCTTTGAGTGAAGTTAATAAATCTTTCTTCTCTTCAGCTTTTGATTTAAGTGCTTCTTTTTCTTCTTCACTGCTTAAATCTAAATCACCTTGATTAATCGCTTTGAATGTCTTTTCCTTATACGTATGTAATATCGATAAGACAAACTCATCCACATCATCGACTAAGTAAAGTATTTCAAATCCTTTTTCTTTAACCCATTCAGCTTGTGGTAATTTATCACACTTCTCAATGGTTTCTCCAGAGACATAATAGATTTCTTTCTGATCTTCACTCATACGACTTACATATTCTTCGAGTGATACCAGTTTCTTATCGCGACTGGATGTAAATAGCAATAAGTCCTCTAACAGTTCACGATTCGCACCATAGTTAGCATAGGTACCATATTTAATTTGAAGTCCAAAGTTCTTCCAGAATTTTTCATAGTTCTCACGGTCTGTTTTTAACATGCCCAAGAGTTCCGATTTAATCTTTTTCTCTAATCGTGATGCGATTGCCTTTAATTGACGATCATGTTGTAACATTTCCCTGGAAATGTTTAAAGATAAATCAGGTGAATCGACCAATCCCTTCACAAATCTGAACGCATCTGGAATTAATTCTTTCGCATTATCTAGAATGAATACACCTCTACTATAGAGTTGTAATCCTGCTTGATATTCAGCGGAATAGAAATTGTACGGTACATGACTTGGAATAAACAATAAGGCATCAAACGAAATTGAACCTTCTAAGTTCGTATGAATGACTTTCTGTGGGTTCTCGAAATCATTAAACTTTGATTGATAGAACGTATTGTAATCTTCATCCTTCAAATCAGATTTAGAACGTTTCCAAATTGGAACCATTGAGTTTAATGTCTTCGTCTCAATACGTGTTTCAGTTACTTCACCTTTATCATCATAATCCTTAACTTCTTCATCCATTAGAATAGGATAACGGATATAATCGGAATATTTCTTAACTAAACGTTTAATGGTATAGCTTTCTAAATACTCTCCATATTTCTCATCTTCTTCATCCTTATTTATATGTAGTACAATTTTTGTCCCAACTGGTAATTTTTCATCTAATGTTTCAATACGATATCCATCTTCACCCGTTGATTCAAAATACACACTTTCCGATTCACGTATGCTTTGTGTATAGACTTCAACTTTATCCGCAACCATAAATGCAGAATAGAATCCTACTCCAAATTGTCCGATAATATCGACTTCTTCTTGTTTATCTGCCGTTTCTAAATTCTTCTTAAAGTTATACGAACCACTCTTCGCAATAACCCCTAGGTTATCTTCAACTTCTTCTTTTGTCATACCAATCCCATTATCAATAATGGTTAAAGTACGGTGTGTTGGATCAAGTTCAATACGAATAGAAAGATTTGTACGATCAATCTGCAAATCTTCCGTTAATGATGTGTAGTACGCTTTATCCAATGCGTCAGACGCATTTGAGATAAGTTCTCTTAAGAATATCTCTTTGTGCGTATAGATAGAATGAATAACTAGATCCAATAATCGTTTCGTTTCTGCTTTGTATTGTTTCTTTGCCATAAATCTCCTCTTAGCACTTTAATGATGTGAGTGCTAATATATTTTAACCTAGCTATCAAAGATTATCAAGTCATGATGATTAATAATTTAGACATAAAGAAAAAACTAGTTAGTTTTCTATTTATATTTCAGTTCATTTATTTACCAATTAAATTAGCGAAATCATAATATAGCGCTCTTATTTGCTCATTCATCTGTCCAAGCTTATAGAAAATAACGAATTGATAAATTACTATAATGACCAACAACACTAAAACAATCACCTCAAAACGATTTCTTTCTTTCATAAAAATGTCCCCCAATTAAATAAATTTATTTATTTAATTATACCATTTTAGTTTTTCAAAGAATTTGAATTTCGAAATACAACTTTAAAACAATCTATAGTTCGATAAACCATATAAATCTAAACGATTGATTTTCTAAAATATAGGTTTAAACTGAAATTGTAGTTAATTCTCTACCATTTCCACGATAACGAATCTTTTTATGACATTTTTTGTCAATACGTGCTATAATGCACCGGTATGTCTATAGTACAGTTAGGAAATTTATGAAATTTAGTGAATTAAATTTATCGTTTGAACTTAACAGAGCCATTGAAGAGCTTGGTTACGTTGAAGCAACACCCGTCCAAGAACAGTGCATCCCTGCCGTTATGGATGGAAGAGATGTTATCGGTCAGTCACAAACTGGTACCGGTAAAACTGCCGCTTTTGGATTACCTTTATTAGAGAAATTGGAAGTACTTGAGAAGAGATTACCACAAGTACTCATCATGACACCAACCCGAGAACTTACTCTGCAAGTTACCGCTGAAATGCGCAAGTTTGCAAAATATAAAGAAGGCATACGGGTTGTCTCCATTTACGGAGGAGATCCGATTACCACACAGATCAGAGATTTAAAAGGTGGAGCCGATATCATCGTTGGTACACCAGGGAGAATTCAAGATCACATCAATCGTAGAACATTAAAGTTCTCATCATTGAAAGCGCTAGTCTTAGACGAAGCGGATGAAATGTTGAAGATGGGCTTTAAGGAAGAAATCGAAGAAATTATTAAGTCTTTACCGACTGAACGTCAAACGTTACTCTTCTCTGCGACAATGCCTAAGGCAATCTTAGACATTGTGAATAATTATCAGACTAACCCAGTACATGTTAAAACTAAACAGAAAGAAATGACTGTTAATAGTATTCAACAATTCGTGTACGAAGTTAATCAAGGTGACAAGGCTAAAGTACTTGTTCAATTATTAGAATTCTATCGTCCAGAAAGCAGTATGATTTTCTGTAACACAAAGAAAATGGTTGATGACTTAAGTGCCCTCATCTCTTCTAAAGGTTATAGTACTGCCGCAATTCACGGTGATATGAAACAAGAAATGCGTACTCTTGTTATGGGTAAATTCAAAAACAAGAAGATCCAACATTTAGTTTGTACAGATGTTGCGGCGCGTGGAATTGACGTTGATGAACTCGATATGGTATTCAACTACGACGTTCCTCAAGAAACAGAATATTATGTTCACCGTATTGGCCGTACAGGTCGTGCTGGTAAATCTGGTATTTCCGTTACATTAACTACACCTCGTCAACGTTATGTCATTTCTGAATTAGAACGTTTAACAAAAGCTACGATTGCTCGTAAAGAAATGCCTTCATTGAATGAGATCCAAGCTGTTCGCTTCGATCACATGACACAAGACATTATGAAGACGCTAAAAGCAGACATTCCTGCTGAAATCAAAGCACTTGTTGAAAAACTAGTCGATGAAGGTCTATCCCCAATCGAACTATCCGAAGCATTATTATACAAAGTCATTGGCGATGATATCTTCCAAGAAGCTCAACGTCCAATTGAAAAACAACGCCGTGCTACTAAGATCAACAGTACAACTATTGAGTTGGATGTTGGTTCAAGACAAGGCATTGCGGCAGCTCACTTAGTTTCCGCGATCGCAGAATCTGCTGGTATCAGTGGTAAGGATATCGGTAAAATCCGTATCCAAGATCGTTTCTCACATGTTGAGATTCCACAAGAATTTGTCCGTGAAGTTATTGACGCATTAAACCAAGGAACAATCAAAGGCTTTAAGATTAAAGCGTTTGAGTTAACTGGTCGTGCTCCTAAACCTAAGACAAGTAACAGTGGAGGTCACTCCAACGGTTATAGCCGTCATAAACGATAAGCAGCCTCACGGCTGCTTTTTTAATTCTATTTGTCTAATGTATAAAATAAGAGTAATAATTGAAACTAGAACTATCAATCCCATTATGATTTTTGTATCGATTCTTATCCATTCCACATCGATCGATGTATAGAATCTTTTATCCATCAGAAGTACCATTATGAGTATTCGAATCGTACTTACAAATGTATATGCTCCCTGATTAAAATCAAATTTTCGATCCACAAAGTAAGTAGACAACATAATAAACACAAAACCGATAATGTATCTTATATAACTATATTTCAAAATAGTATACACCATATTTCCAGATCCACCATTTATCCGGAATGTTTCACCATCAAACAGTAATGTGACTAAAAACAGTAATAGTGTAAGGCCCGCTAATACTAATGTAAATTGACTAAATAAACTCACTTTTCTACGGTTATCTTTTATTATTAACTTATTACAATATTCTTTTGGATTAATAATTGTTTGCGTAATATCACTGAAATTATCTCTTGATTCAATCGATTTATTAATTAGTTCATCCTTAATTGATAATATTTCATTATCAGTAAAGTCATATTTTACGAGATATCGGATGATACCATTTATGAAATGTTGATCATCTTTTTCTAACAATTTCATTCTATTATTCATTTCTTTTCTTAAAGTTTTTAAATCACTCATCATAATACTTTTTTCCGATCGATAAATTTAACAAGGATTGCTAAACCTAAGAAAAGATAAATGACAACTTTAGGTACAAGTATACTAGTGACAATTAAATGTTTAAAACGATCAAACACAATTAGCATAAGTATAAAGTCGATAAGAACAATCAATGATTTAGCACTTGAACCTAAGCCAGCTCTAAATATTTTTTCTTTACTTTCCACCGTAGCAACCAAAAATAAAATAAACATAAATATTGCTAGTACTAATACTTGTAGCTTTACATCAACTAGATTTGGATCTAAATCTGAAAATGGAAACGGATCAAAAAATGAAGGATAAAGAAAGTATATACAGTAGAAAATTATTGTTAAAGGTAGAAAACGTCTTAACGTAAGCATCGTAAAACTACTTTTTCCAATTTCATATTTACTTAATATTTCATTAGCATAGGTTTCCGGGTTTCGAATTGATCCCATTAACAACTCATCATTGTTCTGTCTATTTACGAAATCCGTTAGTATTTCATTCAATATTTGGTGTTGTTGATCTCTTGTTATGTCATGTGTACGAATATATTGATGGATTTTTTTATAGAACATTAAGTTGTCTTTAGATAATTTGCGTTTGAGAATTTTATTTGCAGTTTTAACTTCACTCATTATGAGTTTCCTTTCTCTCTTTATTATTCTATTTCCTATAAGATTAATTTTTTACGATTATGAATGTAATAAATAAGAATTAAACCCAATAAAATGACCATTATCATAGGATTTAATGTGACCATGTTTTGATCTAAATTATTTATTAATGTGAAATTATTAGTCAGTACTATTAAAATGAAGACTTGTATTATCGCATTAAAATAGAATGTTAAATTTCTTCGTTCTTTATTAAATAACATTTTATATTCAAATAATCTAATTGAGAAATATAGAAACACCATCAATGATAATCTCAATAAAGTATTTACTGATATTTCTATACCAGGATTATCTAAATATAACAATCTTGAAAAGCCATTAGGTGAAAATATCAATAACATAAATAAAATTGATCCAAAATATAATGGTAAAGCACGTCTAATTATTACTCCCATAAAACCTAAATATTTTCGATTATACTTTGACACAATCGATGCACAATACGCCTTTGGATCTTCATATAATCCCCAAATATTGACTCCATCAATTACTTTTGAATATAAATCTGTTAGTATTATCCACTTTGCCTCAATAAATTCACTTCTTAACAAATCAAATTGTCTTAGGTAAGTATCGATATGCATACAAAAGATTGTGTCACTTCGATCCAGACTCTTCATTATGTCCTTAATTTGTTGAGATTGTTCAGCTGTTGTAATCATTGTTCCCCCGAATATTGATTAATTAAAATGTCCTTTTCTTTTGAATTAGATAAACGAGTAAAATACATATAAATAAAACTAAATATACGATTACTTTAGGTAGTGTGAT
>DASSDQ010000051.1:0-2427 GCA_035697025.1 Erysipelotrichaceae bacterium
GCAAGATACAAGTCCTGTTTTAGTCCATCATTATGAACCTCAGGTTAAATCGATTGGGAATAGTACGACGGCTCCGAAAGACTTAAAGAATATGGATGATGTACGGATTATTGCATATATCTTGGCTGAGAGTGTTGCGGCACGTTTGAAGGAAGCGCATTTAATGGCGTTTACAGTTTCGATTGGAGTGAGGGATGTGAATTTACAGGGATTTACACGTCAATACAAGATGGAACAGGCAACGAATTTGAGTGATACGATTGCGAAGATTGCGTTGGATTTGTTTTGTAAGAATGTAGACTTTAGTACTTCACTTAGAAGTATTGGGATTAAGGCGACAGATTTGATTGTGGAGCAGACATCTGAACAACTTAATTTGTTTGAGGATCCACTTAAGAAACAGAAGAGTTTATCGTTGGAGACGACGATTGAGCATATACGTGAGCGTTATGGTTTTAATTCTGTGCAGAGATTGTTAATGTTGGAAGATACAGTGTTGAGTGGCTTTAATCCTAAGCAGGAACATGTTATTTTCCCTGAATCTTATTTTAAGGGGTGATAGTGGATGAAGACTTATGTTGATGTGATTGTGTTAAATAGTAAAGATGGTAAACTCAAACCTTTAGCTATTTTATGGCATAATGGAATTAAGTATAGTATTGATAAGATTAGTCAGATAACGCGTGCTGCTTCTACGATTTCAGGTGGAACGGGTATTCGTTATACCTGCTTTATTCATGGTCAAAGTCGATATCTCTTTTTAGAGGATGATCGATGGTTTATCGAGAAAAAGGAGTTCTAATATGTGTGGAAGATATCTATTCAAACAAGAAAAAGATGATGAAGTTGAAGCTTGGTTAAATGAATTAGACATTCAAGATACCAGTGATTTATCACTTAATGTGGTTTATCCATCACAGAAGACAATTGTGTTGAAAAAAGATTTGAAACCGATGATTGCACGTTGGGGTCATACGAAATGGGATACGAAGGGTGTTGTGATTAATGCGCGGAGTGAAACTGTTCAGACTTCCCCTTTCTTTAAGGAACATATCAAAGAAAGACGTTGTGTGATTAAGGCTGATGGTTTCTATGAATGGGATAAGGAGAAACGTAAATTTTTTGTGAGTGAAGCAACGAATAAACCACTCTATATGGCGGGTATTTATGATGAAGAAAATAACTTCAGTATTATCACTGATGAAGTTCATACATCATTTTCTACCCTTCATTCACGAGTCCCGTTGTTTATCCCTGAGAAGTATGTTAATCAATACCTAGAGAATGGGAATGCGATGTTAAGTGATTTTAGAAATTTAAAACAGATTGAATTAGCTTGGGTGGATCAGTCGATACAAACCAGTTTATTCTAATTAAAAAACAGTGTCACACGTCAATCTCATGTAACACTGTTTTTATTTAAAATCATATATTGTTGGTATTCGATAACATAAAATATTTATATTACGCTGGGATACTGCTTATTTTAGATTGAGTTGTTCTGTCTTTATTAATTTTTAGGAATATAAATAATAAAATTAATGTAGGTAGGTAATAGATTGTTATGAATAATACGAGTCTAAATGTTGTACTAGTAAACCCAGACACAACACTTAAGTATAGAAGAAAGGTTGCTAAAACTCCTGTAATAATTGGGAGTAATAATCCAATCCATTTTTCATTCATTTTTGAAAGATGGATTTGTAAAACAATAACAAGTCCAATTGGAATAATCACTGATAAGCTTGATAGAAACATTGAAAAATAGATTAACATTCGAAACTTCCCCCTTTGAGTATTATTGAATTATTAGTACTCATTAAATATATTTTATAGCCTATATCAGGTTTGTCAATTTATCCTTGCATACAATAAAAAAAACAGCAGAATTTATGTTTAAATGTGCTGTTTATAATACATTGATAATATCTAGATGTTTATTGTTATAACGTTTTAATTAATACTCTATCTTCATCACTTAGATTAAAATCAAAAATATCAAAGTTTTCTTTTTGACGTTCTTCGTTATGTGATTTAGGGATTACGATCACATTACGTTCAATTTGGTAACGTAATACAACTTGTGCCCAACTCTTACCATATTTCATTCCAATTTCCTTTAGAGTAACAAGCGATGCTTCAGGGATTCGTTTTAAAGGACTCCATGCTTCTACATTAATATTATTAATACGACAGAAATCAACGATATCATCATTCCATAAACCAGGATGTGATTCGATTTGGTTGACAGCAGGTTTGATTGTACAGTTCTGTAATAAGCGTTCCAATTGTTCAACATTGAAGTTTGAGACACCAATTGCCTTAAGTACACCCTTCTCAACATTTCGTTCTAGTACTTTCCAAACACGATCAATTCCATCATGATCTGCCCATGGTTGATGGATAAGATATAGATCAATATAATCC
>DASSDQ010000052.1:0-11897 GCA_035697025.1 Erysipelotrichaceae bacterium
TTGACTTATGAATAGATTGAGTGCGAAAATAAAAAATACTCCTGTCATCATTGCGATATTTGATAAAGTCAGTTGCATGAGTCTTCGAATAATGAATGTTCTTCTTAGTTCATATCTAACTAAACTGAATTCCATAAGTGAGTAATCTATGATTGCCCAGCCATAATAAGTCAGCGTGACGATAAAAATAAAAAAGTTTGGAAAAAGCTCATCAATATCAATGAATCTATTAAAATAATGAATGAATACGCTTATCAGGATCGTAAGGAAAACCAAATAGCTTAATAATCTTCTATATTTCAACATGATGTGTTTTCCATAGAGTGATAAAAATACCTATATAGAACGGTAAGAACGTACCAATAATTAACGGGATACTTCTAATGGTATAATCTCCACTAGACATTATTGTTGTGGGGTTAAGGTATATGGTTATCTGTCCGAAAACAAAACTCAACGAATGCATGAGTAGTGAAAGACCATAATAATATAAGATGGGTGTAATGTAAACAGCTTTGGAATTAAGGTTCAGTAATACCAGACTACAAGCAAAGAAAGCCAAAATATAGGGGTAAATAAAAAACCTAAAGAACCCTTCAATTAAAAAATATAACAATGTATGATGGATGAAAAAATTTACTCCTAAATAATCCAGTAGAAAAGTTCTTGATCCTTCGATCACAGAATTATTGATGGGTGAGATACTTACAAAGAAAAGGAGAATGAGATAGGCTGTAAATATGCTTAAAGCAATTTTAAAAGACTCTATATGAATCGATTTAATTACATTATCTCGAAAAGTTCCCGCTCGATAAAGAATCATTTTATAAATAGAATTGTATTTCTGATAGAAAAAATACCCAGCTAATGAGCTTATAATTGGTAGTAATAATTGAAAATAGATTGTGCTAAAAATAATAGTAGCATCTATACTGGAATGCTTTATAGCATCATTGAAAAAGTACAGACTAGCAGACCAAAGCGTGAATTCCATGGCTTTCACAGAGCTTTCTGCTAATCCAAAGTTTGTGCGATAACCAGAATCATTTATGTACTTTGTAAACATATAAAAGAAATTAATTTCCTGAAGAAATGCTAATAGAATAACAACCAAACAAAATAGGGTTATTAATATGTATATTCTATTTTGCTCGAAACGGATCATGTATTAATTACCTCTTGTTCTTTTAAGAAAGAGTAATCGCATATGCGATTACTCCTCGATTATTCTATGGCTGCCAGGTACCACTTACATAGGTGCTTGGATCAATAATATTCTCGCGGTGAGCTTGTAATGTGTAGTCATACCCATTTGTCGCTGTTGTTGCAAAGTATTGTGTTGTGCTAGATGTCGTTGTCAAAAGCACAGAGCCTCGTGCAGAACCATCAGAATTTATAATTCTAAACCACATTTTGTGATTTGAATAAGAGCTATAATTCCATTTGATGCCCGCATTTGGATCAGTGTTATTCTTTGCATTAGGACTTGAAACCGTGGCATAGAGAAAGCCTGCAGATCCACCAAAGCTTTTGTAATCTGCAAAAACATTCGTTGTTAGAATCGAAATAAACATTAAAGCAAAGATAGACAGTATGAGTGATTTTCTTTTCATTTTTTTCCCTTTTTGTGTTGTAATGTATATTAAATCTCAGGCTCTTTTATTTGATGTATACCAAAGTAAGAAGCGCTGCCAGCATTTATATATGCCGCTCTTAATGCGAATCTCGCAAAAAGTTTATGGAGTGATTCGAGCAGTTGCATAGCTATCCTCCTTTCTTCCTAATACCAATAACGAGGCTACGCTTACTAGTACGTAACCTGTGGTATAGAACAAAAGAGAATTGTAAAAGTAAAGTATTATGGTAGCAATAGTAATTATTAGTGTTATAACTCGACTTATCATTCGATGCTTATCGACTTGTTTTTTAGATAAAGGTTTATTAGCGTTATCTATTGGGGAATATTCGAAAATAATAATCACAGAAATTAGCATAACCACAAGAAAGATAGATTCATTTACTGGTCTATGTTTAATAATATACACAAGAATCAAATAGATTATGGAGAATGATGTATTACATCCAACATATGTATTGCTATGATAGCCACCTGTATGTTGCCTAAGAATAATGAATAGCAGTAAAAACACAGTTGCTTCAAGAAAAGTATTTGAAATTACTCCAAGAGTAAGGATTAAAGATATTCCAATAGCTGAGGATATTAAAAGCTCTATTCCATACCGATAAAACGGAATTTTCTCATTGATTATTGAACTCTTAACTAAATTTTCTGTAATTTTACTTGCTAAAAAATCAATCATACATACCTCGTAATTAACATCAAAATAGCAAAAAAGATGATGCTTAACAATAAATATGTGATGATTGGTTATTATTTAGGTATAGATGGTAGCTTTAATAAAGCCGTAACAATAAAATGATGGTCAGTTTCACTTATTTGGAGATTCCCATCATATTTATAAATGAGCGACTTAATACTTTTTAACCCATATCCATGGTCGAGATGTACATTTTTGTGTGTTTCAAGATGGGGGTTTGTTTCCAAAACGCTATTTTCAATGGTGTTTTTAATATGTATTGATAGGTAATCATTAATGTGTTTGATTTGAACAGAAATCATAGGTTGATTTGTATCAATATTCTCGATAGCATTATCTAAAAGATTTCCAAGCAAAATAGCAAGATCAATCTCATCAATATCTAATTCATTGGAAGTAGATATTTCTGTTTTAATTTCAATCCCATTTTGCCTAGCTCTTTCCGCTTTGGCATTTAGGATTGAATCGATTCCAGAATGTCCGCAATATATGTATTCTGTTTTATTTATTTCTACTATGTAATTGGAAAGTAATATTCTCAGGCTCTCATGATTTGCATCATCAAGATATTTTAGAGCTAGTGTAAAAATATGTTTATGATCATGCTTAAGTTTTTTCAGCTCTTGGCTCATTAGGTAGATTTCTTCATAGCTTTTTTCTTTAATAGAGAGATGAAAAATTACTCTTTCTTTTTCATAAATTGATTGTGCATCTGTCTGAATTGTAATGAAAAGAACATATATGAATCCAAATAAAACCATTACGGCTATTGTAACAATCTCTAATTGCTTGAAGTTTATTACTCGCAAAAAAACCATTCCGTAAAGTGATGTTGAAGTAATATAGCTTAGAATTAGGATTATTAAAAGAGAAACCCAATACTTAGAAGTGATGGTATGCAAACGTTTCTTTTGTTGCTCAATACTTATCCAATAAATGCCAAAAAGAAGAGCTTTTGATAAGATGACTACTATAATTTTACCAGTATACGGAATGGCCAACACCTGATCCAGATTAACGTTAAATATTAATGATATAAGTAATAGACTAATAAAATTTGTGACTAAGATCATCAAAAAGGCAAAAACGCTTGCGAACACTCGTTCTAACCATGGACTTTCGGAATAAAAACCAAGATATACAATTAAAATAAAAATGCTTATTAATGGTGAAAGAATATCAAATACATAATTGATATTTGAAAAAGTAAGTAAAATAAAGAGAACCGAAAAAAGAATCAAAGAAGATATCCATGAAGAATTAGAATTAGGCTTGGTAAATCTTGGCACAAAATATACAATCATAAAAACTTCAATGATGTTAATTATAAAATCAAACGAGTTCATTAGTATTGCTCTCCACTTATGTAGCTAAGATAACTGGTTTTAACGCTTTTATAACGTAGTCTAGAAATCAGAAAATGATGATTTCTAATACTTAGGTAAATCTCTTTTTGGTCAATTCTTTGTACGTATTTTAAATTAATTAAAACAGAATTATGAATTCGTATAAACCTTGAATCGTCTATTATAGACTCCAAAGCTGAAAGGCTGATTCTTGCTTTTATAACTTCATTATTTATGCATATAAATTCAAGGTCATTTCTAAATTTCTCGCAATAGAGGATATCGTTAAGTTTTATTTCTTGAGTCTGTTTGCTTGTTTGAATCATAATGGATTTCTCTGTTAGATCAAAGTATTTTTCTAATTTAATTAAGCAATTGGGCAAATCAGATTCTATGCGAGATTTTCTTACAAAGTAAAATGGATTTACAACAAACGAATCAAAAACAAGATGATCCTGAGAGGTAATAAAAATGATGATAGTATAGGGTTGAGTTAGTCGGATTTTTTCAGCTAGACTAATTCCAGCTATATTAGGCATATCAATATCAAGAAAGTAAACGTCATGATCTTGGTTAATGATATTCTCATTCAATGAATTATTAAAAGAAGTTATATCAATCTTACATTGAGAATGTTTTAGAATACATTCTTTGATAATGGCAATATCATCAATATTATCATCAACAATTGCGTAACGCATAAGTCCTCCCCACTTTAGAACTCAAATTTATACTTATAGTTTAACACAAGTTTTGGATATGAGTTCTATTGCAAACTAAGCGTAAAAAAAGACGTCGTTTGACGCCTTATCAATTTGGTTATTTAACCTGATATGTTTTAATCCATTCTGCGATCAGATCTTCAATCGGTTCGACATAAACACTTGTATATTGAGTAACACTCACCAAACCCGGTTTCGAATCGGGTATTTTTTTAATGTCTTTGATATACGCAACTTGTACTTCGACTTTTTTAGATCCACGTGCTTTCGAAAAATAAGCACTTAAACACGCTGCCATCTCTTTATGTTCATTCGTTAGATGTTCACCTTGTAATAGTACATGTGCTCCATGATAATCTTTGGCATGGAACCATAAATCTTTCTTTTGACCAATTTTAAAGGTGATCGTTTCATTCTGTAAGTTATTCTTACCAACATAGATCCGTATATCATTATCGAGTAATAATTGTAGATAGTGAATTTTAATTTGTTTAGAACTTCGTTTAGGAAGTTTTGTGCGAATATACGCTCCACGAATTAATTCTTCTTTTATCTCAATCGCATCATGGACACTCGCAAGCGCTAATTGTTGGGTAAGTGCGTTGAAGTAATCTTGTTCATCTTGATTAATTCTTAATTGATTCAAGATATGAACTTGTCCTTTTTTAAACTTTTGGTACTTATTATAATATCTCTGAGCATTCTGTTTACCATCGTATTTTTCATCGAGTGGAATCGTCATAATTTTATCTGTCTCAAAGTTATTAACCTCAAACGATTTTAATCCCTTTTGAAGTCCCATCCCATATGCGTATAGATAATCACCATAGGTACGCCATTTCTCACAGTCCACAGCTTCATCATACGCTTCTAAGAGTTTAGGGCGTTTTGTTTGAGCTTTCTTTAGTTCGCGTTGGATAAACTTTATTACATCGCCTGAATGTTGCTTAATACGTTCTTTCTCTTCGAGAGATTGATAAATAGTGTCTAATCCATCCATTAATGGATAAACTTTGAAGCTACTTGAAACATGCAATAAAGGAATACAATGAAAGACTTCTTCTTTATCTTTAACGATATGAATATGTTCACTCTTCTCAATCATATTCATTATCATTTTAAATGACTCACCAACGTTTAATCGATGTTCAATTTCACGTGCTAATAAAGGTGAAAAACCATGGAATTGTTCCATTATAGTTAATGTGGAATCATACTCATCCGTAAATGGATTCTTACGAGCTTGTTGATCAGGTAAGGTATACTCCGCTCCAGGATGTATTGTACGTTTTGAGTTCTCATACGCTGGGATACGTTTAAGAGCATCCATAATTCGATTTTCTTCATCCACAAACACGATATTCGCATATTTACCCATCAATTCAATCATGAGTTTATATTGATGTAAATCACCCATTTCATTGCGTTTACTGATATTAATTTCAAGTAATCGATCTAAACCAACTTGCTTAATAGAGACAATCAACCCATCCTCAATATGTTTTCTAAGCAACATCACAAAGTTGCTTGGTTCTTGTGGAGGGACAAACGTTTGATTGGATATTTGAATCCGATTATGGACTGAATGAGCAGAAATTAATAATTGATACTTATCTTTATTCGAACGAACATTCAAAAGTATCTCATTCTCGGATAAGTTATAAATTCTCTGTATTTTGATTGGACAAAGATTTTGAAGGGGTAAGACAATTCGACTAAGTAGTATTCCATCCAGTGCCATAGGTAAACCTCTTTTGAAAGATAATTATATCACATTGACACAATGCCTCTCAGTGAGTATGATACTTGATAAAAGAGGGCAAGAAATGAAGAAAGGTTTACTGATTATACTGAGCGGACCGAGTGGGGTGGGCAAGGGAACCGTTCGAAGTTTATTCTTTGGAGATCCGGAATTAAATATCGCATTTTCCGTTTCTATGACAACACGGTCACAACGTGCAACTGAAAAAGATGGCGTTGATTATTACTTTGTATCGAAAGAACGTTTCTTAAAAGCGATTGAAAATGATGAATTATTAGAATATGCAGAGTTTGTTGGGAACTATTATGGAACACCAATGGATAAAGTTGAAGAGCTGCGCAATCAAGGGAAAAACGTATTACTTGAAATTGAAGTACAAGGTGCCATTCAAGTAAAGGCGAAAGTTCCTGATGCTTTAACAATATTCATCGTACCTCCTAGTATGGAAGAATTAGAAAAACGTATACGTGGTAGAAAGAGTGAAGCACCTGAAATAGTAGCTAAACGCTTAGAAAAAGCCGCAAAAGAGATGGAAATGGTAGGACAGTATAAGTTTGTTGTATGTAACGATGATCCTAAATTAGCTGCGTCGATCATCTCACTCATTATAAAAAGACATATGGAAATGGCTTAGCCTTCCATATTTTTTTATATGGTATAATATGGCCATGTTTAACCATAAATTCGCACACATCTACATCGAACATCGACAATTAAAATTGAACCAAGCTTATACCTATCTTGTCCCAAATGAGACACAAGTTGGTATGCGTGTTGAAGTACTATTCGGTACACAGAAATGTGTAGGGTTTGTTGTTAAAATAGAAGACTATAGTGAACAGAAATTAAATGACTTTATGAGTCAAGATATTGAAATTAAAGAAGTGCTAAGTGTAATAGATACCGAACCTGTACTCAATCAAGAATTAATTGATTTGGGTTTTTGGATGGCAAATGAAACAATCTCGCCTGTTATTAGCTGTTTTCAAGTAATGTTGCCAAAAGTAAAGCGAATTAGTTCAGGTTATCAAGAAGCACAAATGGAACGATGGGTACATTTAGTTAATATTCCAGCCAATCCAACTAAATTTCAAAAAGAATTGATTGAAGAACTTAAAGATGATTGTTTAATGAATCAAATTAAAAGTTCACCATCTACATTAAAAAATATGATTAAGAATGGATTTATCGAAGTTTATACCAAAGAGAAAACGTATCAAAATCTAACAATAAAACAGAAATTACCGAATTATACATTAAGTGATAAACAAATTAATGCCTTAGATTTAATCCATTCTACCAGTAAACAAGTTATATGTTTGTTTGGTAAAACGGGGTCTGGTAAAACTGAACTGTATTTAAAACTAGCAGAAGAAGCACTTAAATCAGGTAAACAAAGTTTAATCTTAGTTCCAGAAATCGCATTGACTGAACAAATGGTTACACGTGTTCAAGAACGATTTGGACAAGATGTTGTTGTCTATCATTCGCATTTAACCGATCATGAGCGATACTTACAATATAAACGTGTTAGTCAAAATGAGGTGTCACTGGTTGTTGGAACACGTTCAAGTATCTTCTTGCCTTTCAAAGATTTAGCTTGGATTATACTTGATGAAGAACATGATTCAAGTTATAAACAAGAAGCACTTCCGTACTATCACACCCGTGATATTGCGATTAAACGAGCAAGTTATTTTAATGCGAAAGTCGTATTGGGAAGCGCAACACCAAGTTTTGAAACCTATGCACGAGCCCTTAGAAATGTATATCAACTGGTTGAGTTGGATGAACGTGTTAAAGGGATTATGCCAGAGATTAAATTAGTCCATAATCCTAAATATCGTAAAACTATCTTAGCGCAAGAAACCGTTGATTTTATTCAATCAAAAGTAGCGAAAAACGAACAAATCATTTTATTGTTAAACCGAAGAGGATTTGCGCCAGTTTTTCAATGTGTAGAATGTGCTAAAGCAATTGAATGTTCTGCATGTGATCGCTTAATGGTTTACCATAAAGAAGATAATTTACTTAAATGTCATAGTTGTGGATTATCCCATCCAATTCCTAAAACATGTCCAAGTTGTGGTTCAACCCAATTACGCATGATGGGTTATGGAACACAACGCTTAGAAGAAGAGATATATTCTCGTATTGATGGGATTCGAATACTAAGAATGGATAAGGATTCCACATCCAAAAAGAATGGACATCAAATCATACTCAATGCGTTTAACAATCATGAAGCTGATATCCTACTCGGAACACAAATGATAGCGAAAGGCTTAGATAATCCACTCGTAAGTGGTTCAATAATCTTAGATATTGATCGTTCTCTATTAAGAACAGATTATCGAAGTATTGAAGATGCGTTCTCTCTCATCCTACAAACTGCAGGAAGAAGTGGAAGAAGTTCTTTGAAGAGTGAAGTACTCATCCAATCTGATTTACAGGACCATTATGTGTTTAATTCTGTATTCAAACATGATTATCCTCGTTTCTTTAATCAGGAGATGCAATATCGTAAACTCGGGCAAAATCCACCGTATACCTATTTGATCACAATCACTTTATTTAGTACCAATCAAGAGACACTTAGTCGAAATGCACGTAAGCTCTATGATGCATTATCACATGACACAATTAAGTGCTTAGGACCAAGTGATATGGGAAAGGTGAATTATATGTATAAGAATCGTATAATATTAAAAGGGAAAGACTTAAATGAAATGCGTCAATTCCTTAAACAAATACTTGATGAAACAGTAACACTCCATAAATGGGATTGTTATATCGATGTTAATCCAATGGGGATCTTCTAATGAAAGCAAGACAACTCGCATACGAAATTTTATTTGATGTAATAGTGCGCCAACAATACGCTAGTTTAGCACTTAAACAGAGACTTCAAGAAGCGCCTGTTATTGACCAAACACTCTGTACTTCGATTGTATATACATGTCTTCAGAACCATCGTTACATACGCGTTCTTTGGCAAAGACATACAACCTATTACCCAAGTTCTAAAATTGCGGTTCTATTAGATAGTGCCACAACACAATTAATCTTCTTTGATCGAGTTCCTGACTATGCGATTCTCAATGAGACCGTTGAACTTGCTAAGAATATTGATATTAATAGCGCTAAGATGGTCAATGCGGTTTTACATAAAGTACTAGAAAAAGGTAAAGAGAAGTTAGTTGGGTTGGATGAGTTGGATACCATTGCCTTAAACGCATCACTTCCTACGTTTGTCGTAAAGTTATGGAGTAAACATTATGGAATGGAACAAACCCTTTTAAATGCACAAGCATTGTTAGAACCTTCACTTTTATGTGGACGTGTTAATCCATTAAAGATTGATCCAGATGAAATATTCTATGATCCAAATGTTACACGTGGGAAATTAAGTGAGTATGCGTTCTATTCAAAAGATAATATCGTACAAAGTGATTGGTTTAAGAATGGTGAATGTTGGCTTCAAGATGAGGCGAGTCAATTAGTTAGTGAGTTCTTAGAGCCAATGGATAACTTAAATGTATTGGACGCATGTAGTGCACCAGGCACCAAAACTGCCGCTACTGCAGTCCTTATGCATAATACCGGACATATTGATGCGATTGAACTCCATGAAACACGTACTGGATTAATCGATAAACAACTTGTTCATTTAGGGATTACCAATGTCACTACCTATACAATGGATGCGCGTGATGCGAAAGATAACTTTAAACATAAATATTATGATAGAATACTCGTCGATGTGCCATGTAGTGGACTCGGTGTATTACGTCGTAAAGCCGATATTAAACTCCGTGTAACACCCGCTCAACTTGATGAACTTCAAGCCCTTCAAGCTTCTATCTTAGAAGGCGTGTATGAATGTTTAAAAATAGATGGAATTATGGTGTATTCGACATGCACATTAAATAGAAAAGAAAATGAAATGCAGATAAAGAATTTTGTCGAGAAACATCCAGAATTCAAATTGTTAGAAGAGAGAACAATCTTCCCAAATGAATATCATACGGATGGCTTCTACATGGCTAAACTTAAACGATTTGCATAAATGTGGTAAGATAGCGATATGAAAAAAACGATTTATGATTTTAACTATGAACAACTCAAGGAATGGTTCTTAAACCATAACGAAAAGAGTTTTAGAAGTAACCAAGTCTTTGGTTGGCTATATCGTAAAAGAATAGATGATTTTGGACAAATGACCGATATTAAACCTTCATTAATCGAAACACTTAATGAAGAATTTGTGATAAATCCAATTAAACTTAAACAACGACAAGCTAGTAAAGACGGTACGATAAAATATTTATTTGAACTACAAGATGGTTTTTTAGTCGAGACCGTATTAATGCAATTTGATTATGGTAAATCCGTATGTGTCAGCTCACAAGTTGGATGTAATATGGGTTGTACGTTCTGTGCAAGTGGATTACTAAAAAAGAATCGTGATTTAACCTCTGGCGAAATGATTGCACAAGTCATGTATGTTCAAAGAGAACTTGATAAGCTAGAACATCGTGTAAGCCATATTGTAATTATGGGAACGGGTGAACCATTTGATAATTATGACAATGTCATGAACTTTTTATCAACCGTTAATCATGATTTAGGTTTAGCCATTGGAGCACGTCATTTGTCTGTCTCAACATGTGGAATTGTGCCTCGTATTCGTCAATTCTCGCGTGAACATGTTCAATATAACTTAGCAATCAGTCTACATGCGCCGAATGATGAATTACGCTCTAAGTTAATGCCAATCAATAATGCATATCCATTAGCTGAACTTATGGATGCGTTAAATGAATATTCTACAATGAACAATCGTCGTATTACGTTTGAGTATATTTTGCTTAAAGGCGTTAATGATCAAAATGAACATGCGACTCAACTGGCTCATTTAATTAAAGGAATGAATGCATATATCAACTTAATTCCGTATAATGTAGTAGATGAACATGGCTATAAAGCAGTTGATTTTACGTCCGCTATGAAATTTTACGATAAACTAATGCGACTTGGAGTAAAGAGTACATTACGTAAAGAAAATGGTGGCGATATTGATGCGGCATGTGGACAATTACGCGCAAAAGCTGAAGGAAAACTTTAATGAAGATGGTTGGTTTAAGTAATATTGGTTTAATGCGTCGTATTAATCAAGATAATTTTTTGATTGAAGAAAAGAATGGCGTTAAGTTTATGATGGTATGTGATGGAATGGGAGGCGCAAATGCAGGTGAAGTTGCGTCATTAATCGCGACCCAGTCTATGCAAAAACTTTTTCAATCAGAAAGTTTCGATAATTGTACAAAAGATGATTTAAAAGCTTGGTTAAAACAAGCTTTTATCAGTATGAATCGTTCAATCTATGATGAAGCACAACTTAATGAAGATTACAGTGGTATGGGTACTACAGCTGTTGCGATACTCGTTTTTAATGATATTGTTCTATGTGCAAATGTAGGGGATAGTCGTGCTTATCTATTGGATATGGATAATAAACTAAGCCAAATAACTGAAGATCATTCATTGATAAATGAACTATTAAAATATAAACGTATTACTCCTGAACAAGCTAAAGTACATCCACAACGATCTGTTTTAACCAATGTGTGTGGTGTAATGGATCATGTGGAAGTTGATATTTTCGAAGTGAAATCAAATATTAAAGGAATTATTTGTTGTAGCGATGGATTGCACAATATGCTCA
>DASSDQ010000053.1:0-5981 GCA_035697025.1 Erysipelotrichaceae bacterium
AGTGAAGTTGCGAGTGTTTGATTGATGAGTTGTGCACTTACAACTTGTTTAGATGCGATTAATTCTTCTAAATACTGATATGTTTCTTTAATCGAATCTAAATCAAATAGTCCATTCTCGAAACGTTTTGCCTGAACAAAATACAGTTTATTTCCAACATTCTTTGTTTCATTTGAAATAATACTTTCTACAGAACGTGTACTACACGCAAAGCTAATAAATGTATCAATGACATCTTTTTCATTAAATGAACCACTCATACTATCTTTCCCACCAATTGCAGGACGTCCAAATGCATCTTGTACACTTTGTGCACCGAGTAATGTTTGTACTACATTGCCCCATTTCTTTGGATCTTTATAAAGTCTTGCGAAATATTCTTGGAAAGAAAAGAAGATATTCTTAATTGATCCACCTACCGCAATCGTACGTGCAATACTCTCAAGAACGGATGCTTGTGCACTCATAAATGGATTAATTTCAGCTAAGCTAGGATTAAATCCATACGTCAATATACTCACTGTATTGGTTGTACCATGTTCTAAACTAATCTTTTGAACACTAGCAAGAGCTGGGGTTAATTGATGTTTACCCCCTAAAGGATATAGAACGGTTGTAGCACCGATACTTCCATCAAACTGTTCAATTAAACCTTTTTGACTACTTACATTCAAATCATTGAGATGTTCCAATAATGATAATTCTGTGAATGGTTTAGACGCAGATTTTGTATAACCATTTTGAGATAAGATTGCTTCAATTTTTTGGCGTACACCATTTGTATTAATTAAGTCACGTGGTAAATCCACCACAACATCATTTCCGTATTTCATAATTAATCGATTCGTATCTGTAACTGTAGCGACAATTGTAGCTTCAACATTCTCATTACGTGCATAAGCTAAGAATGATTCACTGTCTTTTGGCTCTATTACAACAGCCATACGTTCTTGACTTTCACTAATTGCGATTTCAGTTGGTGTTAACCCTAAATACTTAAGTGGAACTTTATCCAATTGAATCGTACATCCATCCGCTAATTCACCAATTGCGACACAGACGCCACCTGCCCCAAAATCATTCGCTTTCTTTATCAATTGTGTTACATTTGGATTTCTAAACAGACGTTGTAATTTTCGCTCTTCAGGCGCATTTCCTTTTTGAACTTCACTCCCACTGGTTTGAAGACTATTCGAGGATTGGATTTTCGATGATCCAGTCGCACCTCCAATTCCGTCTCGACCTGTTCTTCCACCTAACAGAATGACAATATCACCTGTTTCTGGTTTCAAACGTTTAACATTTTCTTTTTTCACTGCCCCAACAACAGCACCACATTCTAAGTGTTTCGCTACATACGATGGATGATAAATCTCTTTAACAAATGTAGTCGTTACACCGATTTGATTCCCATAGGACGAGTTACCTTGAGTTGCCTTTGATGCGATAATACGTTGCGGAAGTTTATTGGGAAGTGTAGATTCAAATGATTCCTTAACGTTTCCACATCCACTAATACGCATTGCTTGATAAACATAACTTCTACCACTTAATGGATCACGTATCGCACCACCAATACAGGTAGACGCACCACCAAATGGTTCTATTTCTGTAGGATGATTATGCGTTTCATTCTTAAACATTAGTAACCATTCTTCAACACGATTATCGATTTCTACATCGATCATAACGCTACATGCATTAACTTCATCACTTAATTCAATCCTTGGATCTTTATTAAAACGACCAAACATCGTAGCCATTTCCATTAATGTGATGGGTTTATTATTTCGGTTTAATGAATTACGCATCGTAAGAAATTGATTAAACGCATGTTCAATCGCATCCTTATATGGACCTTCTTCGATATTTATCTTAGTAATTTCTGTTTCAAATGTTGTGTGACGACAATGATCACTCCAATAAGTATCTAATACTTTGAATTCAGTAAATGTTAAATCGCGATGTAAATGGTTATTAAAGTACGATTGAATTAGTTTTAGGTCATCAAGTGTCATTGCGGCACTTTGGTCTTTTAGAAATTGTATTAGTTTCAACTCTTCCCATTTACAGAAATTTTGTAAAAGTGGCTCTTTAATAATTTCAATAGTTTGATCGTCTTCGATAAGATTTTTTAATCGCATTTCTACAGGATTTATCCAATATTTAATAAACTTTAAATGCTCATGATTTGTAAGCATTCGATTGAATAGAACTACTTGAAATGTTTTAACATTTGGTTCTGATTCAAAATCTAAACATTTTATGCATTGAATTGCACTATCTGATCTTTGGTCATATTGTCCAGGTAAAGGTTCTCTTGCGTAAATTTGACCATCATTCATAGGAATTGATTCATACACACGATCTACCATTGGTTCACTAAAGACGTGTTGGATAGCGTTTGTAATATCTTTTTCATCAATATTTTCGATTGTATATCCATTAAGAACACGGAGTTCACATTCTATATCTAATAGATTTTTTAATTGTTGTTTAAGATTAAGTGCTTCTTGATTAAAGCCATTTCTTTTTTCTGTATAAATCGTTCGTTTCATCGTTGTGCTCTCCAATTTTTCGCAATTTCCTTCACTTGTTCTACTGAATCATGATGAATCGTAAGATGTCCCATTTTACGATTATTTCTAATTTCTTTTTTGCCATATAAATGTAAGTGAATCGATTGTGTCGATTGTTTTTCAAATCGTTGGATAAAATCTTCTATGTCTTGACCAAGTATATTTTGCATAACACTTGATTGAAGCCGTTTTGGTTGAATAACTGAACTTCCACAAATTGCGGAAACATGTAAATCAAATTGACTATAGTCACATGAATTGATTGTGCCATGTCCAGAGTTATGTGGACGTGGTGCTAATTCATTGAAGTAGAGTTGATTGTCTTTCACGAAGAATTCAACCGCTAATATGCCTTTATAATTAAATGTTTCAATTATTTTTAATGCGCTTTGGATTGCCTGTTGTTGGATTTCAAGTGATACGTTTGCTGGATACAGCGATGTATCTAGAATTCCATTCACATGACGATTTTCAAATGGCTCATAGTAAGCGTATCCATCCTTAAATCCACATACAATAACGCTAATTTCGGTATCAAATGTACATACTTCTTCCGCAATATATTCGTTTGGAAATTCTAGTTTAAGTAACATTAATGCTTGTTTATCGTTAACACGATATTGTCCTTTTCCGTCATATCCAAAACGTCTAGTTTTAATCATGATTGGGAAATTCAATTCAAGCTGATTGAGTTCTTTTTGAGTTGAGAAGGCAGCAAAACGTACCGTTGGTATCCCTAAGTATTCAATAGTGCTCTTCTCAAGTAAGCGATCTTGACTTACTTTTAAACAATCATACCCTTGCGGAACTTTTTCGATTTGACTTACTTTGCGCAACATCTCAACATCGACATTTTCAAATTCATAGGTAAGTATTTCACTTATTTCGGCTAAATGGCGTAATGCGGATTCATCTGAATACGATGAACAGATGAAATGATTCGCGATATTAGCACATGGACATTGAGCATCCGGATCTAGGACTGCGACATGATAACCTTGTTCAATCATGGATAACGCCATCATTTTACCAAGTTGTCCTCCGCCTATAATTCCGATTGTGGAAGGTGGTAAGATACGTTTCATCATGGAAGCTTGGTGTCCCTTACTTCTACCGCAATATTTAATTGATACTCTTGAAGTTTCTTCGCAAGATCTTCATCGTTCAAGCTTAGAATTCGGATTGCCGCAAGTGCCGCATTCTTTGCGCCAGCAACACCAATTGCGGTTGTTATTACTGGTACTCCTGCAGGCATTTGAACGATGGATAGTAAACTATCTAACCCATTAAGTGCACGACTTTGAATTGGAACTCCAATAACAGGAAGTGTTGTAAGTGATGCGATCATCCCTGGTAAGTGGGCTGCACCCCCAGCTGCCGCAATAATTACATGTATCCCATTATCCTTCGCTTCTTTCGCATACTTGAACATATCTTCTGGGGTACGATGTGCACTCACTATCTTCTTTTCATACGCTACGTTAAAATCATCAAGAATGGCTATTCCTTCTTTTACTGTTTCATAATCCGAATAAGAACCCATTACAACTGATACTCTAATTGGTGTATCCATTTTTTCTCCTTAAATAAATAAAAGACACTTGTTACAGTGTCTCTAGAAAAAACAAAAATAGCTAAAAAGCCTATAGTTGTTTTGTAGTCCTGTTAAAGGTAACAGGGTAGAGACTTGCAGACCATTTTTCTGCGATTATACAAAACGATTTAGTTGTGTTAAACAATTCAATAGTTATAAAGTTAACCCAAAATATGAGAGTTCTCTTTATATCTGTCTATTCTACACCAAGCTTATTTAATTTAAAAGCAATGAAACGAATGTAACTAATGAAAGTTTATGAAATAAAAAAGTGATCAATTGACCACTCGTTATTAAAAATTATTTATGTCCTTCAGTTGGGACGATACAAATGAACTTTAATACTGTTTCCGAAGTATTTTGAAACTGATGAAGTTCATTCCCAGGAACATATGCATATGATCCAGCTTGAATTGAATTCTCTTGTCCATTAAGAAATAATGTCCCATTCCCTTCCACAATATAATTGATATGTGGCCAAGGATGTTGGTGACGCGGTGTAAATCCTCCTGGTTCAAGTTCGAATACACGCATGACGTGATTATCCCAACCTTCATTTGGTCCCACCAATACTTTCATTTTAGCTTTATCTGCTAAAGGGTTTTGTACTACTTTATTCTCTAAATCATTTACATGTCCAAGTGGCATATTGTTTACCTCAAATTAATACTTCATATAATATCACAAAGTGTATCGTTTATTCACACATTAACTTCAATGCATTTATATTTTTAACGATAATCTTTCTTTGTCCAATTAATTCAATAATTCCTTCATCTTGAAATGATGTAAGTTTACGACTTAATGTTTCTTGACTCATCCCAATTGATGACGCAAAATCACCTTTAGTCATATTCAATGTAATCTCGTTTTTTGAATTAACTAAATCAAGTAGTGCTGATGCTAATCGTTGTTCAACGGTATTTAGATTTATCTTTTCAATCAATGATTCCGCTTGTTCTAATCGTTTACTAAGTACTTCCATAACTTTAAATGCGATGGATGGATACTTATTCATCAATTCTTTTAGCTTATTTCCATCAATCATACACATCAATGTCTTCTCTAGTACTTCAGCGTTATCGGTTAAAGGTGTATTACTTAAAAGCGTAAGTTCTCCCATAAATTCACCTGGTTCAACGATGCGTAGGACCTGTTCCTTACCATTAATATTTAAACGTGATATTTTAACTCTACCTGAATGTAATACATACAACTTGCCTCCCAAATCATTTGCCATGTAGACATATGATCCTTTTTCGAATTTTGCTTCAGTTGTAATGTTCGCAATTTCTAACATTTCTTCTTCTGTTAGATTACTAAAAATAGGTACGATTTCGATACAATTGGATGGATTCTCATCTTGATGATGGTTACATGTCATAGTTATCTCCTATTCTTATCATAACTGATTCAATTACTTTTCTCTATATTTAAGCAATCCTACCGCATTTAAGATAACTAAGAATACAGATAGTTCATGAATTAACATGCCTAATGACAAGTTAACTGTTTTAATTAAAACACCCGCTAATAGAAACCCTGCCACAAGTAGTGCAAATACGATATTCTGCGTCATATTTTGAACTGTCTTACGACTTAAACCAAACGCATAGATGAGCTTTCTAATCTGCGAGGATAAGAGTATAACATCAGCTGTTTCCATCGCGACATCCGCTCCAGCTTGTCCCATCGCAATTCCAATATCCGCACTCGCAAGTGCTGGCGCATCATTTACCCCATCCCCAACCATTGCGACTAAACCATATTTATTTTTAAGTTTGTTTAGGACTTCCACTTTATTTTCA
>DASSDQ010000054.1:0-14080 GCA_035697025.1 Erysipelotrichaceae bacterium
TCGTTCGCTCTGTTCTAAGCACATTATAGTACTTTTCTATCATTCTAATCGAATAAATTTAAAAAACCCTTAGTCAATCAATGGGTTTCTGATCAATCTAAGGATTTTCGTATTTCGATGCATTAACTTTAGATACTAACCGAAAAAACGTGTCGATTGACACGTTTGTTTTTAGAATGTTGCGACGTCTAATTTAATGCCAGGACCCATTGTTGTAGATAACACTACATTCTTCATGTAGATACCCTTAACAGCAGCAGGACGAGCACGTAAGATTAGGTCATAGATAACTTTCATGTTTTCTTGAATTTGTTCATCAGTGAATGATAGTTTTCCAACTAACACACCAATGTTTCCTTCTTTATCAACACGGTATTCAACTTTACCTTTTTTGATATCGTTAACAGCTTTGGTTACATCCATAGTAACTGTACCTGTTTTAGGGTTTGGCATTAAGCCCTTAGGACCTAAGATCTTACCTAATTTACCAAGTTCAGCCATCATGTCTGGAGTTGCTACGATAACATCGAAATCAAACCATCCGCCTTTGATCTTTTCTAAGATTTCTTTGTTTCCAACGAAATCTGCACCAGCATCAAGAGCTTCTTTTTCCTTAGGACCTTGAGTAACAACTAATACGCGTTGTGTACGTCCAGTACCATGAGGCAATACAACAGCACCACGGATTTGTTGATCCGCATGACGTGGATCCACGTTTAGACGGAATGACAATTCTACAGATGCATTAAATTTTGTGAAATCAGCTTTGCGAGCTAACGCAATAGCATCTACCACTGGATACACAATATTACGATCAACTAGTGAAGCTGCCGCAACGTATTTTTTACCTTGTTTTGCCATGTTGACCTCCTATTTGTCGTAGCCTTCGATAACAATACCCATATTACGAGCAGTACCCGCAACAATAGCCATTGCACCCTCAACGTCATTTGCGTTAAGATCAGGCAATTTGTATTCAGCAATTTTTCTTAATTCTTCAACAGAGATTTTTCCAACCTTTGTTACTTTTGAACTTCCAGAACCTTTTTCAACTTTTGCAGCCTTCTTTAATAGGTTAGCAGCAGGTGTTGTTTTTAAAACAAACGTAAATGATTTGTCTTCAAATGCTGTGATGATAACTGGGACAATGTCTCCAGCACGATCACGTGTTGCGTCATTAAATGCAGCACAGAATTGTGGCATGTTTACGCTAGCAGATGCCAAAGCAGGGCCTGGACGCGCAGCGCCGGCAGCGAATTGTAGCTTGACAACTTTTGCAATTTTCTTACTCACTAGTCATTCCTCCTTTTTGAATGGTAGCCGCGGTTAAATTGGATGATTCCTCATCCTCCCACGGATTTGCCTTTTATAGGCTTTATCATTATATGATTAAGTCCTTTGAGTGTCAAGAATGTTCTTTATCTCAATTGAGTTTCAACTACATTACTTTATCTAGCCAAGCTTTAATGCTCGAGTCAGAGTCTTTTACTTTACTTCCACGAATAGCTAAGCCTTCTTTTACAATCGCAGTAGGCACAATCTTTTTGATATCTTCAACACTAGTACTCAGAGCACTACCTTCATGTGTACAGAATGGTAATATCATTTTCCCAGTGAAATCATATTGTTCTAAGAATGCAAAAGTTGCCATAGGACAGGTATACCACCACATTGGATAACCAACAACAATCACATCATAGTCATC
This sequence comes from Erysipelotrichaceae bacterium, assembly GCA_035697025.1. GTDB lineage: Bacteria > Bacillota_I > Bacilli_A > Erysipelotrichales > Erysipelotrichaceae > UBA2212. The sequence continues at coordinate 1,706 of DASSDQ010000054.1, forward strand.
AAAGTTTTCAATTTTATTAACCAATTTAGGTCGATATTGTTCTGTAAATTCTTTCTTAGCTTGATCAACAACCAAGTTATATTTCACAGGATAAATATCTACTGTTTTCACTTCAAATAAATCGCCATTTAATTGTTCACTAATCTTCTCTGCGATTGTTTGGGTATTCCCTGAATGTGTAAAATACGTTACTAATACTTTCTTCATACTGCCTCCTCAAGTCATATTAAGTGTTTCACTCAATACTTACGCATATTCTAATACTTAGAGTTAACTCCAAGTCAAGTATTATTCAATATCTTTTAATCTTAACATTGAATATGTTTCATCTAAGGCAATATTTCCATTCGCAATAATATTGTGTTTATCTTGTGTATAAGCAAATAAGATATCTCGATTTATATCAGGTTTAAGAGTTTTTGACGCTTTTGGATAGACCAACCAAATGTTTGATCCTTTTTTACGTTTAGATTTTAAATCATCCACACATTTATCCACATCTTTTAACGCTAAAACTAAACCCATTACGACATCCGCGTCATTATCTACGATTTCAATCATCGATTGTTTACTGAGATAAGTTTCTAATATTCCATCCTTATCCACAAAAGCTAATTTCATACCTGGTTTTATATGCATCTTCTTAAAGATTGTTTCCATACGTTCACCAATAAAAAATATACCCTTTCGGGTATAAAAATATACCCTTTCGGGTATATTATAATATTTTTTCCAAATCCATGTAGGATATTTCAGTTGGTGTCTCACGACCGAATAAGGTAGTAAGTACGATTGCGGATTGTGATTCATCATTCATACTTTCCACAACACCTTCTAAACCACTGAAAGGACCATTTAGAATACGTACATGATTATTAACTTCGAAGTTAACCACCACTTTGTTTTCGCTTAATCCTAGACGTCTAAAGATTGTTTCGATTTCTTCTGGAGAAACAGGGAACGGTTTAGCACCACCACCTGATGATCCGATAAATCCGGTTACACCTGGGGTATTACGAACAACATACCAAGCTTCATCTGTCATAATCATTTCTACGAATAAGTAACCAGGAAATAGGTTTCTCATTCTTTCAACTTTTTTACCGTTTTTGATTTCGATTTCAGATTCTTCCGCAACTAAAATTCTAAATAAGTTGTTTTCGATTCCCATCGTTTCAACACGACGTTGAAGATTTTCTTTTACGCGGTTTTCATGACCAGCGTAGGTATTGACCACATACCACTCTTTTACGATATCTTCCATCTTAGACTCCGATACCGATTAGTCTTAAAAAGTACGCAATCGCTGCTTCACTTATTACGAAAAAAGTTCCAAAGAAAACGATGAATACGATTACCACAACACTGCTGTGGAGTATTTCATCTTGCTTCGGCCAGCGAATACGCTTAATTTCTGTAAATATGCCTGAGAGACTGAACCATTTCAACATTTTCTCTCCTCCTACTTCGTTTCTTTGTGTAAAGTTTGTTTATTACAATGCTTACAAAATTTCATTAATTCTAATCTTTCTGTCGCATTGGCTTTATTACGTGAAGTGTTGTAATTACGAGATAAACACACAGTGCACGTTAAAATGACATGCTTTGCTTTGTCTGCCATATCATCACTCCATTTCTTGCTTTATAACTCTATCACAAGCACTATTAGGTGTCAAACATGACTCTTACTTTCTTTTTTATTTTCTGAATGATATTATCCACATCTTTTTCAGTTAGTCCAAATTCTTTACTTATCTCTTTATAACTATACCCAAGATGATGTTTTTGATAGACCTTCCATTGAATATCAGGAATACTTTCACGAATCATTGGGATCTGTTCTTTCGCCCATGATATATGCGCTAAATAAACTGGATCATAATTCTTTTGATTACTTGATATCGTATCCATTAAACAAAGATTGTCATCGTCTGATATTGGCATATCAAGTGATATCGCTGTACTTAATAATCGATAATTGAGTGATCTTTGTTTCCTTAAGTATGTCCTAATCTCATTTTCGATACATTTATTCGCATAACTAACAAATAGTATATTTCGTGTAGCATCAAAATGTTCAACCGCATGCATCAATCCTAACAATCCTTCTTGATATAAGTCTTCTAGATCAATATCACTTGGGATTGGAGATTTAACTAATTTATGAATAATCGCCCATATACTTCGACGATACCTTTGAATAAGCTCGTCTACATATTCTTCCTCTGATTTATTATTTCTTATTAAAGACACTAGTTCATAATCTCTGGAATGATCTGTCATTCCTTTCCTCCTTTTTATATGAGGGGATTACGTTGATTAAGTACTTCGTACATCAATAAAGCTGCACTAACCGAAGCGTTAAGAGAATTAATTTCTCCATACATTGGAATTTTAATTACTTGGTCACAGTTCTTTAAAACTAACCGAGATATCCCCTTACCCTCGGAACCTATCACAAGAGCTACACGACCTTGATATTTAATGGAACGATAATCTACCGCATCTGCAGTAAATTCGCTACCATAGACCCAAAACTTATGTTTCTTAAGTGTTTCAATCGTTTGGGTTAAATTAGTCACCATAATTGTTCTAACTGTTTCAATTGCGCCAGTTGATACTTTCGCAACTGTGCCATTAAGTTGAACAGAACCATTCTTAGGTATTACAATCGCATCTACTTGACTCGCATCTGCAGTACGTAGAATCGCTCCTAAATTATGTGGATCTTCAAGTCCATCCAATATAACGATTGTGGCATTATCTGATAAAGTGTTCAGAACCTCTTCTAGTGAATATGTTTTATAGTCATCAATTTCTGCAATTACGCCTTGATGATTACCATCATATTTACTTAATTCTTTATCATCACAATATTTAATTGGTATGTGTGCTTCTTTTGCCATCTCAATAAACTCTTTTGCAGGATGACTCTTGCTTAAGAGTAATAGATGTATTTTCTTGTGGTTTAGGATTCGTTGCTTAACAACATTTTTCCCATAGATGTATTGTGCCATAATTCTCCTAGATGATTGTTTTCAATTAGTGCCAGTTTAGTGCCTGAATTGTGATTTAATTGTACCCTATTTCAACGCATTATAAAATTATCAAACTATTTTTTTAGTAATTATTGTTAAATTCTTTTCGAATTATTTTAAAAAAACCACTTTAAATTAATCCTTTAAAGTAAATACATTGTTTTTCGATTGTTGCTGACTTGAATTATACTTTGATTCATAAGTTAATCCGCCATTTATCAACTTAGTAAATTCTTCCATCAAAAAACGATCTTGCAAAGTTTCTCTTATTGCTTTTTTTGTAGCCCATTTGATGATGAAGTAAACTGGTATCAAACAAAACAATGTGAATAAAAAGACGATGACATAAATACCAAACAATCCAAAAAGTGTCCCCATTTCATGCACCTTTTCATTTCCGAAAATTGATTTTCTATTTTAAACGCTAAATGTATCTATTTAATACAGTTAACAATTTATCTGAATATTCATATATATCGTCTAAACCATTTAATGAATATCGAATTGCCTTTTTATCGACATCTGGAATATAAATATTTAATTTTTTCCCAGCTTCAATTCTACATATCCATTTTCTTCCATTATCGTCTAGAAGAACGTTTAAATAAGATTCTGTATCTCTATAAACTAATCTTGAGGCATTAACTTGTTTTCTTAAAATTGATTTCACAATAGCGAAAGCATTTAATTCTTCCATTGTTGTAATTATATTATTTGATTCTTCTTCAATAGGCTTAATTTCACCATCTGGTTTTTCACTATTTGAAAGTGTTTCTTTAAATTTTGCACTCATCTTTTCATTTATATATTGATTAATCCCACGTTTAACGATGGGTTTAAACTTATCCATTACAACTTGATTTTTAACACCATCATAAACTTTCCCAATTAACATTCGATAAAATTCATCAGGTGTATTTTCGATTAGATTCTTAAACTCAACTTTTATAAGATTTAGATATTTCAACTCAGATGCACTATTTATAATGTTATTAACATCGAGTTTAGATTTCATAAAGTTTTCTAAATACTCTATTGATTGATCATTTAAATCTAACATATCAAGTTCAAAAAATGGTTTTGAATCCATTTTATTAGGCGAATCTAAATCAGTAAAAAATTTATAAACAACTCCGTTTGTAAGAATAGCGAATTTCGATTCAGTTGTCCCAAAATACCTGAACAGTTGTGAATCATGTTTATCTAATTTTTGTGTACATGTCTTAGCTTCAATTAAAATCATCGGTTTATTATTAATTAGAATTGTGTAATCTACTTTTTCACCTTTTTTAATTCCAACATCCGCTACATATTCTGGGCAGAATTCTAAAGGATTAAACACATCATATCCAAGAATCTGAAAAAAAGGCAGAATTAATGATTGTTTGGTAGCTTCCTCTGTCTTAAGCTGAGGTATTAATTGTTTGACTTTTTCTGATAAAGCAAAAATCTTATCGTTAATTTCCATATTATCCCCCTTTGATAATTATTACGAAAAGACTTAACTATTTATCTACATAATAGCGCAAAGTTTTATAACTCACAAATTTCTGACGAAATTTTGGAATTATTACAACGTATTGTACACTTTTGTAACTTATCGTTTACAGACAAGCATTTAAATAGAATTTATAATTTAAGATATGCTAAAAATCAGCACACAAAGGAGAATACATGATTGATTTCCAGAATGGATCCTTATACAAGTTAAAACCACTTGCAGTTGATGCACTAAGAAAAGATGTCGAGCCATTTCTAATAGACGGAGAAGAATTATTAGGATCTTTCCAAGCAATAAGAGATAAAGTAGTAATAACAAATAAACGTGTTATAGCGATAAATGTTCAAGGTATAACTGGCAAAAAAGTAGATTATACTTCACTACCCTTCGCAAAAGTTCAAGCATTCTCAGTTGAAACATCTGGTGTATTTGATATAGATTGTGAAATAGATTTATGGTTTAGTGGTCTTGGTAAAGTACGTTTAGAAATCATTGGTAAATTCGATATTGTAAGATTCAATAAAATATTAAGCAAACAAATACTATAATAAATACAAATTAACAAAAGAACCTATTCTCCAATAGGTTCTTTATCAATTGTATTCTTCATTTCTTCCCAAATTTGTAATAGTCGTACATGATTATCTGTTAGATACAAATAACCAAGTAATGCTTCAAACCCAGTCGATTGTCGGTAAGTCACAATATCCGCATTCTTTGCTTTCGTATCACTCTTATGATTGCGTCCACGTAAGAATAGTTTAACTTCATGTTCGGACAAGAAATTATCTGCTAGAAGCTTCTGAATAAACTTAGCTTGTGCATTTGCACTAACAAACTTTATACTTCTTTCTTGAAGTTCTTTTGTTTTTGTTATACCAAGTTTAACTAAATAATCTCTTACATAAAGCGATAGAATCGCATCTCCTACAAACGCTAAAGTACTACCATTGAGTAATTCTGGATTCATACGAGTACATTTTCATTGATTAATTCTTGACGATACGTATCCGCTAATTCAAAGTCTTTATTCTCTTTAGCTTGGTTCCATAGTTTATATAAATCTAATTGACGTTCATTTAACACTGTTACTTCATGTTTAATCCCAAATACATCCAACATTTTCATTAGATCATGATAATGTACTCTTAGCTCGTCTTTAAGCTCTTTAGAGCGTATTAACGCATTAATTGACTTAATCACATCAAAGATAGATTTCATCGCATTAGGCGTATTTAAATCATCTTGCATCGCATCTAAGAATAATGTGAAGTGATTTGAAGTTAATTCAGTCGATAAATCATAGTTCGCTAATTGACTCTTGATTTCAACTTGCTTAAGAACAGCTAACGCTTTATTGACTTCAACACGTGCTGTCTCAATGACTTCATCTGTTATATTAATTGGTGCTCTATAATGTGCACTTAACATCATCCAACGTACGACATTACCACCTAATAGTTTAATCACATCTTTCGCAACCATTACGTTGCCTAAAGACTTACTCATCTTTTCACCATCAATGTTTAACATACCATTGTGCATCCAAACATTGGCAAGTGAATGATTAAAACATGCTCTACTTTGTGCTACTTCATTTTCATGATGTGGGAACTTAAGATCCATTCCACCGCCATGAATATCAATCATATGATGGAAATGATCATGAATCATCACAACACACTCAGTATGCCATCCTGGTCTTCCTTTGCCCCATGGTGAATCCCATTGAATACCATCTTCGGTTTTCTTCCATAAAGTAAAATCAAGTGGATTTTCTTTCTCACTCTCAGCCTCAATACGAGCCCCAACAAGTAAATCTTCTATTTTTTGTTTAGAGATTTCTCCATAATGTTCGGCTTTTTCTACTCTAAAGTAAACATTCCCATTCACATTATACGCATATCCTTTATTCACTAAATCCGCAATAAATTCGACAATTTCAGGAATTGTCTCAGTTACTTTAGGATTTGTTAGAACAGGAAGTGTATTAAGTGATTGTCTAACACTCTCATATGCGTCAATATAACGTTTCGTAATAACCGTCTCATCGACATTTTCTTTAATCGCTTTGGCAATAATCTTATCATCCACATCGGTATAATTAGACGCAAAATCAACGGTATAATTCAACGCACTAAAAACACGACGTAATGTATCAAAGATAATTATTGGTCGCGTATTTCCAATATGTGCGTCACCATAAACCGTAGGTCCACACACATACATTGTTACTTCATTTTCTTTTATTGGTTTAAATACTTCGATCTGATTTGTTTTTGTATTAAAAAGCTTCATAGTTTCACCTTGTATTTTATTATAACATTTCTCTTATTATTTAAAACTCATGTCATTCATTTTTATGATAGGATATACCTATGATAGAAGTATTAAAGTGGTTTATAAACAAAGTAAATGAAATCCATCACTGGATTCTAAGCTTAAATGATAACTATTCGTGGGCATTATCAGACAAAAATCTCCATTTTATTATATTTGGTCTTTTGTCGTTAGCCTTTTTTATTGGCATAAACTTTATGTTTAAACGCCTTGCGAAGATATCAATAAATGTACTTTCCTTTATTTATACATTTACAGTCATGTTCGCATTAGCCTTGGCAATCGAATTTGGACAACGATATACCCAACAAGGGGTTATGGATTTTGATGATGTTCTATATGGAATTTATGGTTTTATTGCGTTCTTTATAATCTATCAAATAGTTTTATGGATTATTAAGTCAATCAAATCATCGATCAATAAAAAAGAGAGGTAAAAAATGAGTGTATTAGTTACAGGTGGTACGGGTTATATCGGATCACACACAGTAGTTGTATTGTTAGAAGCTGGTTATGATGTCGTTATTGCGGATAATCTTTATAACAGTAAATTAGATGTACTGGATAAGATTGAAACAATCACGGGTATTCGTCCAAAATTTTATCAATGTGATGTATCAAACAAAGAAGAACTTAACGTTATATTCAAAGAGAATAAGATTGATTCGATTTTACACTTTGCGGGTTATAAAGCTGTTGGCGAATCCGTTGGTGTACCTCTAAAGTATTACCGTAATAATTTACTTGGTACTGTCGCTTTAGCAGAATGTGCTTTAGAACATAATGTGTCAAAGTTTATCTTTAGTTCATCCGCAACCGTTTATGGCGATGGTGTTGTGCCTTATCATGAATCAAATCCATTGATGCCAAGTACGAATCCTTATGGCGAAACAAAAGTTATGTCAGAGCGTATTCTGAGCGATACCGCAAAAGTAAATCCAAGTTTATCTGTTACACTACTTCGTTACTTTAATCCAATTGGCGCACATAAGAGTGGTTTAATTGGTGAGATTCCAGTTGGAACACCGAATAATTTGATGCCTTATATTACACAAGTTGCGAAAGGTAAATTAGAACGTTTACGTGTCTTCGGTAATGACTATAATACTGTTGATGGGACAGGCGTACGTGATTATGTACATGTCGTAGATTTAGCGTATGGTCATATGGCTGCGCTTGAGAAGATGCGTACAGGTATTAACATTTATAATTTAGGAACAGGAAAAGGAACTTCGGTATTAGAACTTATCCATACGTTCCAAACTGTAAATAAAATACAAATTCCGTATGATATCGTTGATCGTAGACCAGGTGATGTGGCTAGTTCATACGCAGATGTCTCAAAAGCTTGGGAAGAATTGGGTTGGAAGACGCAAAAGAATCTTCAAGATATGTGTCATGATTCTTGGTTTTTCGAAAAAAATCAATAAGTTTATCGATAGAACATTCTATGTTCTATCTTTTTATTTTACTCACATGTTAAAATAGGTGAGTAAAAGTGAGACCTATGAAAAATAAAGCCGTAATCCTTGGATCAAATTATTTCATCGCACTTAGTATTCTTAGAAGTTTAGGACCTAAGAAGATTCAGTGTGTCGCATTAGACCATAGTAAAAAAGGTTCGTATGCGTTTTTATCAAAATATGTGAGTGAAGCGTATATTTGTCCTCATTATAAGAATGAAGAAGAAGCGTTTTTAGATTATTTAATTGATTATGCGAAAAAACAGGAAGTTAAACCTGTTCTATATCCATGTGCCGATAATTATGTTGAGTTTATTGATGCACATTTAGATGAGTTAAGGGAATATTATTTGATTCCTCAAACCCAAAAAGGTTTATATACCGAAGTGATGAATAAGGATACCTTACATGATTTAGCTATTAAATATGGTGTTCGTGTTCCTGAAACAATTCGTTCAAACGATGATGACTTAGTGAATAAAGTAAATCAACATGTTGGTTATCCTTGTATTGTTAAGCCTGTTGATTCACCAGCGTTTACGAAAGCGTTCAGAGTTAAGAGTTTCTTTATAAACAATGAGACTGAGTTGTTACAAGGTTTGAATAAGGCAAAAGACTCAAATGTTGAAGTCATCGTACAACGTATTATTCCAGGATTTGATGATCATATGTATACCTATGATGCATACATGAATCAGAATAGTGATGTGACTCATTGGGTTACCTGTAATAAATTTAGACAATATCCAATTAACTTTGGGGCTTCTTCGTTTACCATACAAAAATATGTGGAAGAACTTCATACGATTGGTGCACCATTCTTTAAGGCGATGGGATATAAAGGTTTCGCAGAGATTGAATTCAAGAAGGATGCGAAAACAGGAGAATATTACCTCATTGAAATTAATGTACGTACGACGACCTTAAATTCAATGTTGGATAAAGCTGGGGTTAACTTCCCTTATGTTCAGTATATGGAATTAACAGGAAACCCTATTGAACCCTATGCGGTTAAGAAGGATACGAATATCGCGTTTTGGTTTGAATATGAAGACATTTTAGCGATTAAGGCTTATATTAAAACTAAGCAGTTGAAATTTAAAGATATGTTACCGACATTTAAACGTCCGATCGTATGTGCTGTGTTTGATGCGCATGATATTAAACCATTCTTTGGGATGTTAGGTATGATTTTAGGACGATTCGGTAAGAAGATGAAGAGGATGATAACACGATGAACGATAAAGTAATTGGAATATTAGGTGGAATGGGTCCAGAGGCAAGTGCTTTTTACTATACTCAACTTGTTAAGAGAACACATGTGAATAAAGACCAAGATCACTTTCATGTGATTATTGAGGCAAATCCTAAGATTCCTGATCGTACTAAATCGATACTTGGGTTAGGCGAAAGTCCATTACCTGAATTAATTAAGAGTATTGATCGATTGAATTTAATGAATATTGATCAAGCATTTATAACATGTATTACGTCTCATCATTTCTATCCAGAATTAGTTAAACATTGTAAGTTTGAGTTAATTAATGCGTTAGAGTGTTTAAATACACAGTTACATAAGGATGGAATTAAACGTGTAGGATTACTTGCGACGAGCGGTACGATTAAAACACAATTGTTTAATCAATACTTAAAAGATATCGAAGTCATTGTGCCAAGCGAAATGATTCAAACGAACTATGTCATGGATGCGATTTATCACCCTGAGACAGGGATTAAGAGTGGTCATGTGGAAGGTTATCCTATATCACAATTGATTCATGCTGGACAGAGTTTGATTGAGAATGGCGCAGAAGTATTGATTGGTGGATGTACAGAAATATCCATGGTTTTAAAGAAAGATATGTTTAGTGTTGCGTTGTATGATCCAATGATTGTCACAATTGATTATCTAATTCAAAAATAAGGAGACTTTATGAAAGGTATTATTTTAGCAGGTGGTGCTGGTACACGTTTATATCCTTTGACTATGGTCACATCGAAACAATTATTGCCTGTTTATGATAAACCGATGATTTATTATCCGTTATCAACCCTTATGTTGGCAGGAATTAGAGAAATACTGATTATTTCTACACCGCATGATTTGCCTAATTTCGAAAAACTATTAGGTGATGGGAACCAATATGGATTAAAACTTAGTTATAAAGTTCAACCTTCTCCCGATGGTTTAGCACAAGCCTTTGTGTTAGGTGAAGAGTTTATTGGGGATGATTGTGTTGCGATGGTGTTAGGCGATAATATCTTTTATGGTAGTGGATTCTCACAATACTTAAAGAATGCGGTTGATCAAGCAAGTCATGGAGGCGCATCTATCTTTGGTTATTTCGTTACGGATCCTGAACGATTTGGGATTGTGGAGTTTGATGCGAATGGTAAAGTAATTTCTGTAGAAGAAAAGCCTGAACATCCTAAATCGAACTATTGCATTACCGGATTGTATTTCTATGATAATTCAGTTGTTCAAAAAGCGAAGAACTTAAAACCATCTAAACGTGGTGAATATGAAATTACGGATTTAAATCGTTTATATCTTGAAGAAGATAATTTACATGTTCAACTACTAGGTCGTGGTTATGCATGGTTAGATACTGGAACGATGGATAGTTTAGTGGATGCGGCTGATTTTGTTCGAACACTTGAGAAACGTCAAGGTTTGAAAATATCTGCGATTGAAGAAATTGCCTATATCAAGGGTTGGATCACTAAAGATGAGTTAATAGAAGCTGCGAAGCGATATGGTAAATCTCCTTATGGCCAACACTTAATGAATGTGGCGGAAGGTAAGATACAATACTAATGGTAAAAATATGAAAATACTTGTGACAGGTGGTGCTGGTTTTATAGGTGGTAATTTTGTCTTGTATATGGTTAATCAATATCCAGATGATATGATTGTGAACTTGGACGCATTAACGTATGCCGGTAATTTAGAAACATTAAAATCAGTTGAACATAAAACGAATTATAAATTTGTGAAAGGCGATATTGCGGACCGCACTTTCATTAATCAATTATTTGAAGATGAGAAGTTTGATTGGGTTGTAAATTTTGCGGCAGAGAGTCATGTGGATCGTAGTATCGTAAATCCTGGAATATTCGTGGAAACTAACGTATTAGGAACACAAGTCTTATTAGACGCAAGTCGTAAGTATAGTGTTAAACGTTACCATCAAGTGAGTACTGATGAAGTTTATGGTGATTTGCCTCTTGATCGTAAGGATTTATTCTTTACAGAAGAAACTCCTTTACATACATCAAGTCCGTATAGCGCATCTAAAGCTGGCGCTGATTTATTATGTTTAGCATACTTTAGAACATTTAATAGTCCTGTAACGATATCTCGTTGTTCAAATAATTATGGACCATACCATTTCCCTGAGAAGTTAATTCCACTTATGATTTCAAGAGCCTTAAACAATCAAACTTTACCCGTTTATGGTAAAGGTGAGAATGTCCGTGATTGGCTTCATGTCTATGATCACTGTGTTGCGATTGACTTAATTCTTCGTAAAGGAAAAGTTGGGGAAGTTTATAACATTGGCGGGCATAATGAACGAACTAATTTAGAAGTTGTACAAACGATTCTACACGAATTAAATAAACCCGAATCATTGATTCAATATGTTACAGATCGAAAAGGTCATGACTTACGTTATGCGATTGATCCAACAAAGATAGAAACTGAACTAGGTTGGAAAGCTGAATATACATTTGATACTGGGATTAAACAAACCATTGAATGGTATTTGAATAATAAGACGTGGTGGGAAAACATATTAAGTGGTGAGTATAAACATTACTTCGATGATCAATATACTGATTTAAATAAATAAGACATTCCGTAGAATGTCTTGTTTTTTTATAGGTAATCCCATGGATTTTGAGGTGTTCCATTTACACGAACTTCAAATTGTAAGTGACTTCCAGTAGCGGATCCCGTTTTACCCATTCTTCCGATTAATTGTCCAGTTGTGACACTATCACCACTTGAGACATCAAATCCAGAAAGATG
>DASSDQ010000055.1:0-4431 GCA_035697025.1 Erysipelotrichaceae bacterium
ATCCGCATAATCCATATGAGCACCCATTGGTAATCCATGAGCTAATCGTGTAATTTTACCTACTTTATTCTCTAATCGTTTCGCAAGATATAACGCTGTCATTTCACCTTCAACCGTTGGATTTGTGGCTAAGATAATTTCTTCAACAGGTGTATTGGTTCTAAGAAGTAATGCCTCAATGGATAAATCATCAGGCATGATTCCTTTTGAAGTAGAAATTACTCCATGTAGTACATGGTATACACCATTGAATTGTTTGATTCTTTCAATTGCGACCACATCTTTTACATCTTGTACAACACAAATTGTCGTATGATCACGTTTATCATCCACACATATTGAACACTTGTCTTTATCTGTTATATTCCCACATACACTACAGAAGTGTAATTTAGATTTAGATTGAATTAGAGCATTTGCCATTGTCTGAATTTCTTCATCGGATAAATTCAAAAGAGCGAACGCATAACGTTCAGCTGTTTTAGCACCTACTCCAGGCAATTTTCTTAGATTTTCGATTAATGTTTGTAATACACTTGGATACATCTATATAATCTCCACGTTTTCTTCTCCAAACAATTCAAATAGTCCCTTTTCAATATTTTCAGTCTGTTTTACTACTTTTTTCTTTTTCTTTTCGAATACTATAGGTTCAGGAAGGTTATTTTCTAACAACAATCGTTTAAATTCTGATGTAATATCCCCAACTTCTTGTACTTCAACCGCAAACGCGCGCATCGATAGACCAAACACAAGTTCCGTAAATGATTCTAATAGTTCTTGATTATCTTCACTGTTCAGTTCATTTACATACATTTTATCGTTATGACTCAACACCATAAACCCATCATTTAAAGCGACAGGACTAGCATTGACAAGTATTTGTGCAACTCTACCAAATTTCAGATCTGTTAAATAGGTTTGAATCTTATCCCACTTAGACACAACATCAAGTCGTTTCGTTTTATCGCCGGACGCTAATAACTGAAGAATTGTTTGACGATCTAATGTCTCAGTTTTTAGTAAAGCTTTTTGTTTTTTCTTAGGTTTTGCCTTTAAATCTTCCACATCAATTGATTCAAACATTAGTTCATCATTCGATGGTTCATTAATATCTATTTCCATAACTGGTTCTAGTGGAACAGTCTCTTCATTAATCACTTTATTTACTTCAGTTTCTAAAATTGGAGCTTTCGTCTCCACACTTTCAACTTTTTCAATCTTCTCTACCTTTTTCTCTACTTTTATCTCACTTAAACTCTTCTGAGGTCTAGTATTCTGTGATTTTGGTTCACCAATTCGACTTAGAAGTTTTAATAAACCTATTTCAAAATACGACAACAAATTAGATGCACTACGATATTTCTCACTCGTTTCCATTAAGTCTTCGATCATACTTAATGCGACATCGTTCGGAATGACACTTAATTGTTTAGCTTCTTCGACATTTAATTTAGTAATCAATTTTTCATCTTGTGTAAACGAGTAAACTACAGCTTCTTTCAGTAATTCCATCAAATCATTCGTTAAACGACGAATATCGATGTTTTTACGCGTTATAATCTCTATTTCCTGCATAAGTAGTGCGACATCTACTGTAATAATCGCATGTAAAAGTTTTAACTTGTCTTGCGTCGTAGCAATGCCATAGATATCATTCACATGTTCCGCAAGTAGGTTATTCCCACTATACGCAATACACTGTTCAAGTATACTCAACGCATCACGAACTCCACCATCAGCTAATTGACTAATTAAACGTATTGCCTCAAGTTCATACTCTATTTTCTCTGCTTTTAGCACTTCTTCAATACGCATTTGAATATCTTTACGATTTACTCGTACAAAATCATACCTCTGACAACGTGAAATAATCGTAGGCAAGACTTTATGTGGTTCTGTTGTGGCAAGTATGAAGATAACATGTGAAGGAGGTTCCTCCAATGTTTTTAATAATGCGTTAAATGCCCCTTGTGACAACATATGAACTTCATCTACGATATAAACTTTATATTTAGCTTGAATTGGTGCATATTTCACCTTTTCAATTAAATCACGAATTTCATCGACTCCATTATTACTAGCCGCATCGATTTCAATGACATCTGGATGTGTTCCATTTTGAATCGTACGACAATGTTCACATTCATTACATGGTGCTTTTTCAGGATTTAAACAGTTAACAGACTTTGCGACTAATTTCGCGACTGTCGTTTTACCAGTTCCTCTAGGTCCACAAAAAAGATACGCATGAGACATTTTATTTGTCTTTAATGCGTTTTGTAAAGTTTGAATAATATGCTTTTGTCCAACGACTGTTTCAAAAGAGTGCGGACGATACGTACGGTATAAAGATTTATAGGTCATAGTGTTTCTCTTAGTTATTATTATAACAAAAAGAGGGTCTAACTTATACCCTCCCAACCATTCAAATCAATTTATTTCTTTTACTTTTAAAGAAGTTTTTTAATAACAATGAACTTTCCTCTTCGCAAACACCAGACTCAACCCAAGGATAGTGATTAAACCCTTTTATTAAACTAATATCATATAAAGAACCTAAGCTTCCGCCTTTTGGATCTTTAGCACCAAACACAATCCCATCAACTCTAGATAGTATACTTGCGCCAATACACATCGTACATGGCTCTAATGTCACATAGAGTACACAACCATCTAATCTCCATGATTTTAATTTACTACACGCTTTATTTATTGCGAGTACTTCCGCGTGTGCAGTAGCACTTTGGTTCTTCTCTCTTAAATTATGGGCTTTTGAAATTACTTTCCCATCTTTTACAATAACAGCCCCTATCGGGACTTCATCTATATCATTTGCTTTTTGCGCTTCTTTAAGCGCTAACTTCATATATTTAATGTGTTCCATTGATTTAATCATATAAAAAGGCTGCCACACATGCAAGAGCCTATTAAGGCTGCTGTCTTCCGACCCTGACCTGGTTCAAAGGATTGCATTGTAGCAGCTCATTTATTATACCTAAGCTGTTCGTTAATTTCAACGTTTCACGTGAAACATTTATTTCTTTGGAGTAATTTTTTCTTTCATTCCCATGTATGGACGTAATGCGACAGGAATGTTTACTGATCCATCTTCGTTTAGATTATTTTCTAAGAAAGCAATCAACATTCTTGGTGGCGCTACAACTGTATTATTCAAAGTATGCGCAAAGTATTTCTCATTTTCACCTTGAACACGTATTTGAAGACGTCTAGCTTGAGCATCTGTTAAGTTTGAACAACTTCCAACCTCGAAATACTTTTGTTGACGAGGACTCCAAGCTTCTACATCGACAGATTTACTCTTTAAATCAGCTAAATCGCCAGAACAACATTCTAATACACGTACTGGCACATCCAATGAACGGAAGAAATCTACTGAATTGTTATATAAAATTTCGAAATACTTCTTACTATCTTCAGGCTTACATACAACAATCATTTCTTGTTTCTCAAATTGATGAATTCGATATACACCACGCTCTTCAATGCCATGTGCTCCAACTTCTTTTCTAAAACATGGTGAATAACTAGTATATAAATAAGGTAAATCCTTTTCATCGAGAATATTATCAATAAACTTACCAATCATAGAGTGTTCACTTGTACCTATAAGGTATAAATCTTCACCTTCAATTTTGTACATCATGTTTTCCATTTCCGCAAAACTCATTACACCCGTCACTACTTCTGAACGAATCATATAAGGAGGAATTACGTAATCAAATCCACGATCAATCATAAAGTCTCTTGCATAACTTAATATAGCTGAATGTAGTCTAGCGACATCTCCAATTAAGTAGTAAAAACCATTTCCGCTTGTTTTGCGTGCTGAATCTAAATCAACACCACTGAAACGTTCCATTATATCGATGTGATATGGCACTTCAAATGGTTTTAATGCAGGTTCACCAATTCTTTTGCGTTCTACATTCTCGCTATCATCCTTACCTAGAGGAACTGTTTCGTCAATAATGTTTGGTATAACCAACATTCTTTGACGAATTTCTTGTTGAAGTGGTTCTTCACTTGCTTCTAAATCAGATAATTCTTGAGCAAGTTGTTGAACTTGAAGTTTTAACTCTTCTGCTTCTTCTTTTTTCTTCTGTCCCATCAAAACACCAATTTGCTTGCTTAATTTATTACGCAACCCTCGTAATTCGTCAGCACGCGTCTTAGTTTGACGATATTTAACATCTAGCTCTAAAACTTCGTCCACAAGATTCAATTTTGAGTCTTGGAACTTCTTTTTCATATTCTCTTTTACTAACTCTGGATTCTCACGAATCAATTTAATATCTAGCATTTCTTTCATTCTCCTTTAAAATAAAAAAAGTCCTTGTAAGGGACGATGAATTACCGTGTTGCCACCCTCGTTGAAATGTTTCACGTGAAACATAACCACTCACACAA
>DASSDQ010000056.1:0-10318 GCA_035697025.1 Erysipelotrichaceae bacterium
TGGTGGAAGTGAGGGGAGTCGAACCCCTGTCCAAATTGTGTCCACATTCAAACATCTACAGTTTAGTCTGAATTGATAATCAAGCAAGTTGCCTCAGACAAGCCTTACTTGATGTGTCTAACTGGATTTAACTTAACTTTGAATAGACATCTGGTTAAGCGGTTCCTTGTTTATGGTGCCTAGTACAACCCCAAGGACAGGGTCGAGTAGACAGCTACGAGCCTTTAGCGGCTAACTATGCAGCGAAACTTAATTTGTTTCCGGTTAATTTTTTTTGGCAATTAGGTCGCCACTCCACTGCAGTCTGAATCCAACTGACAATCTGTCGAAACCATGACACCCCCATGTGGGATGGATGCATTGAAAGTATATTACTTACAATAATAAAAGTCAATCAGGTGGCTCAAAAATGGGACACCTGATTGACTGTTAATTAAGCTAATTTCTTTCTGAGATACGTTGAGATTGCTTCAACGATTAATACGAATATAATCAACCCAACCAGTAATGCCCCAGCATCTTTCCAACGATACGCATTGATCGCAAAAATCAAAGGTGCACCGATACCACCAGCCCCAACCATACCGAGAATTGTCGCATATTTGACATTAATCTCGAAACGATAAATAGCGGTAGATAGGAAGTTACTCATAAGTTGAGGAATAATTCCATAACGTACTTTTTGTATACCATTACAACCAGACGCATCAAGTGCTTCGATAATACCTGGATCAAGTTCTTCTATTGTTTCAATAAACAACTTAGACACCATCCCTACACTCGCAACCGCAAGTGTTAATACACCTGTGAACGCTCCTGGACCTGTAACACGAATAAACATTAAACCATAAACGACTGCAGGGAATGTACGGACTACTGTAATTGCCGCAACACCGATATGCGTAAACCATGAAGGTACGATATTACGTGAAGATAAGAATGCGAGTGGAATCGATATAATCGTCCCAATGATTGTCCCTAGAAAGGCGATCGCAGCTGTTTCTAACAATAAATATGGAACACCTGTCTTAGTTGTAAAATCTAATAAGAACGGTAGATTAGGTGTAAATACACTCTTTATTATATTAAATGCGATCTCTATTCCAGTATCTGTTATACCTTTATAGTTTATATAATCCAATGAGAATAGAATAATGATTGCGCTAATCCCAATAACTAACGCATTACGCCAGAATACCTTTGGTTGTTTCGCCAATTGATCTTGAACTCTTTTATTTTGCGTACTCATAATAAATTCTTCCTTAATGTACGACTCAATGTTTCAATTAAGTACACCGTAACCATCATAACTAATAAGATCAATCCAACATCAGGATACATTCTCCACCCAAGTCTCTCATTCAAGATAATCCCAATGCCCCCTGCCCCAACATATCCAAGAACAGCCGCATTACGAATATTCATCTCAAAGTTATAGAGAATAAGTGAATAATATTGACCCCATAATTGAGGCATAATCGCTGACCAGAACGCTTGTATACGACTCGCACCACTTGACATAATTGCTTCAAATGGTCCCATATCCGCTGTATCAATCAATTCATAGAACATCTTCGTCATAATCGTGAAGGTAAAGACACCAATCGCCATTGTACCCGCAAAAGCACCAATTCCAAATATGATTCTAAATAATAGAGCTAATACAAGAATTGGAAATGTACGGACTACACTAAAGAACGCCTTGGTAATAAACTTCACAAATTTACTCTTCATCATATTTTCTGATGAAAGATAAGCTGCAGGTAATGCGAGCAATGATCCAACTAACGTCCCAATAACAGACATCATAATCGTCGCAACCAATGGTGCCCATACTTTATCAAAATACGCTAAGTTAGGTGGAATCATTCCATCTAATATAACGAAAAATTGATACCCTCTTTTGAATAACGTCGCTATTTTAAACTTCGTTAAACTGACGCTATACAATGTTATAAACGTTAGTATCGGAACGATATATACCGCAGGACTCATCTTAGGTTGAACGATTTTACCATTACTTAATGTGATAGATTTTGGTTTAAAGATTTGTTTAATCTTATCCATATTAACGCTCCATCAATTCATCATCACTTAATTCACGTCCATAGATTTCTTTTAATATTTGATTATTAACTTGAGTAGACGGTCCATCAAAGACAATCAATCCCTCTTTTATTCCAATAACACGTTGCGCAAACTTAAGTGCTATATCCACATGATGCATATTCGCAATAACGGTTATATTCAGTTCTTTATTAATCTTCACAAAGTCATTCATAACTTGATTCGACGTAACAGGATCCAACGATGCGACAGGTTCATCCGCTAAGATTATTTTAGGTTGTTGAGCAACACATCGTGCTAACGCAACACGTTGTTGTTGACCACCTGAAAGTTGATCAGCACGTGTATACGCCTTTTCAAGTATTCCAACTTGATCTAACGCTTCTAACGCAATAATCTTATCCTTCTTAGTGTATAAACCTAAAAGACTCATCCATAATGGCATATCCGCAACACGTGCAGCTAATACATTCTTAATAACCGAAGTACGTTTAACTAAGTTAAAGGATTGGAAAACCATTCCAATATCTCTTCTAAAACGTCTGAGTGATTTTCCACTTAAACTCGATACATCAATCCCATTTACTAATAATTTCCCATCAGTAATGGTATGCATTTGATTAATCGAACGTAAAAGTGTTGATTTACCTGCTCCAGATAAACCAATAATCGCTACAAACTCACCTTGTTTAATCTCTAAGCTAACACCTTTAAGTGCCATAACACCATTCGGATATGTCTTAATCACATTTTGAAACTGAATCATTGTTTTGAACTCCTTTTAGAATAAAAAAAGGAGCGAGGGTTTAGCCTCGCTCTTAAGCTAATTATCCTTTAGCAACTTCTGCAGCTCTACGAGCACCGTCGTAATCCGCATCAGTCACAACTTCGTAACCTTCATGATTGTAAATCTTGATTGCTTCAGCTCCAGCTTCAGTTTGAGCAATTTCAATAAATGCTTCTTGAACTGCTTTCTTGAATCCTTCACTCATTTCAGGATTATTTAAACTTACTGAAATAGTATCATTGAAGATCGCTTCAGTAACACCAATTACATCAGTTTCAGCCCAGATAGACTCAGTACGTTTCCATTCAGTTGTCCATTGTGCTTCATAATCTCTACGAATATCAGCATAACCAACACCAACATCACATGTTCCTTGAGCAAGGTTCAACGCGATATCACCATAACCACCAGGTAATGGAGCTTTTTCTAAGTCAGTTAATTTCTTATCAAAGTTTTCTAATAACCACATTGTAGGATATACATAACCAGCAGATGAAGTAGCACTAGATGAAACACACCATTGTGCACCATTAACATCATCCCAAGTTAATGCAGTTCCAGCTTTAACTTTTTCAGCTAAAGTACGACCATATTCGCTTGGTCCAGCATAAATTAATGAACGGTAATATGTAACTTGTTTAGCAGAATCACCTAAAGTAGGTAACCCATCATTCCAGTCAGAAGGAGTCATACTGTCTTTATTTAATCCAGCACGTGTAGCAGCTAATACAACTTCTACTCCATCTTCAGCGTATGCAACATAGGTTCCACCAGGTAAGAATCCGATGTGAGCAGTTCCAGCCGCAAGAGCTTCACCAGCCGCATTATAATCGGTTGATACTTCGATGGTAACATTTTCAACTGTATAACCTTTTTCGCCAAGGGTATCAATTAAAAGTTGTTTTAGAGGTTCTGTCGCTTCAAGGATTAAACCTGCATCACGACTAGGCACGAATAATACGACTAAATCTTCAATGACTGTGTCTTCAGTTACTTCTGGTTCTGCAGTACATGCGACCAAACCACCAAAGAACAATACAGAAATCAATAAAATGCTTAAAAGCTTTTTCATTCATTGTCCTCCTGTAATATGAAATTACACTTAAATTTTAACATAGTATTATACGATGGCTCAATTAATATTCAATGTACACGTAAAGTTTTTTTTACAATATTTGATATAATTAACGCATGAGAAAAATAAAGCTATTATCTACTACAGATATTCATGGAACATTATCAACTTATTCGTATATTGACCAAACAATTAAACCACAAGGTCTATCTCGATACGCTACTGCAGTAAATCAATTTAGATTAGATAATGAATGTATTGTGGTTGATAATGGTGATAGTCTACAAGGAAGTCCACTTTTAACCTATGCACATCGCATTCATGCGAAACCTAATCCACTTGCGCTCGTTTTTAATGAAATTGGGTTAGATTATTACAATTTAGGGAATCATGATTTTAATTATGGAGAATCAATTCTGTTGGATTATATGGACGATCTTAACGCATTATGTTTAACATCAAACATCTTATACAAGGATAAACCAATAGGGCAAACTAGAATACATATAACTAACGATAATACTAAAATCGCATTGATTGGTTTATGTACAGACTATATCCCAAATTGGGAAAAACCTGAACATATTAAGAATTTTACATTCTTAGATCCAATTCAAACGCTTATAACTGAACTTTCAAAATTAGAACAAGTGGATTATCGAATCGTTTATTATCACGGTGGATTTGAACGTGATCTCGTTACTGGCTTACCGACAGAAGTACTTACTGGAGAAAATGTTGGATATGCATTAAGTCAAATTCCTGGAATTGATTTATTAATAACAGGCCACCAACATCGCTCAATCTCTACATCCATAAATACATTACCTGTTATGCAATGTTCACTCAATGCGACAGAATTTATGTTTGCGGACATTAACATAGATACACATAAAATTGATCATAAACTCATTTCAATGTCAGACTATTCATTTAATCCACAGATTGAATCAATGATTAAACCATTTGATGATGAAACCCAGATTTGGTTAGATCAAAAACTAGGTCATATCTATGGGTATGATTTCCTTGTCAAAGATCCATTTGATGCGCGAGTACATAAACATCCATACGTAAGTTTTATCAATCATGTTCAGATGGAAGTTACACACGCTGATATCAGCGCAACCGCTCTATTTAATCAAGTCTTGGGTCTTGGTCCAGATATTAGTTATCGTGATTTAGTAAACAATTATGTCTATCCGAATAGCTTAATTGTGAAAGAGATGAATGGAAAAACGCTAAGAGCTTATCTTGAACAATGTGCGGATTATTTCGTTGTGAACGATGGAGTACTTTCTGTAAATCCTTTATTTGATGAACCAAAACCACAACACTTTAATTATGATATGTTAGATGGGATTGATTACACACTAAAGATATCGAATCCTTTGGGAGAACGAGTTGTTGAATTACGATTTAACGATAAAGATGTACTCGATACCGATCTATTTACTGTCGCAATGAACAACTATCGTGCAAGTGGTGGTGGTAACTTCCATATGATACCTTCCTGCAAGACAATCCTAGAAATTCAACGTGATATGACAGATATCTTAGCTGAATACATACAGAATAAAAAAATCGTGACGATTGAACATCACGATAATATAAAGGTTATACTTTAGTTAAAGATACTAGTAATATAATTATACGCTGGTAAGAATGACTCATATGCTTCACTCGTAGCTTCTACTAATCCATTTACTTTCATCGCATCGAGTAATGGATTTTTTATTTCAGCTTGACTCATATTTATCAAACTTGTTTGAATTGCTTTAACAAGATTTTCATCCAATGCCTCATTGATTGTCGAATAAACGACTGGATCATGTAAGATTGGATCCGAAAGTCCAACTAATTTAACTTCATCATAAATCGACGCTGGTCGTGCAAATCCTTCTGCACTTTCACTCGCTTGCCATATCGACGCATACTCTTCACGAAGTGTATCTGGCCCTACTACAACATCACATTCCTGTTTCGCTAATCGCTCCATCAATTCTGGATAACCCTTCACAACAAGTTCATGATCAAACAATTCCGCAATTCGTCTTGAATAATTATTAATTAACCATAAACTTGGATAAATATACCCTTCTTGTGATGTGACAAGGATATGGCACCATTTAGCACTATTCAAATCAATCCATGTTAATGCTTGATTCTGTTTAACCTTATTATATAGTTCAACTCCTTTTACGGATGAACCTAAATAAATTCCAGAAAAGTGATAATCAAGAAATGCACTGTTTTCTTCTAATTGAACTTCATCATTCCAAAGTGATAAATCATCCGTCGCAAGATTATAGGTCTTTTCAGTCTGTGTTAATATCACTTCTAGATTATCTTCACGATTTTCAAAGTAACTTAATTTAGTAAGAAATCCAATATCGGCTAATTGTGTCTCAATCATTTCAGTTGCTTGGATATTGGTAGATGCACGAAATACACTTAAATCCGCCACATCATATCCATTCTTTAAAAGTTCTTTCTTAAATGATTCCACAAACTCATCTTTAGTCTGTAGAAAGACTTCATCACTTATGCTTGGTGATAATACAACTTGAAGAGATTCTACTTTAGTCGGTAGAATAACTTGGCATGCCTGTAGAGGCAATAATAAAATAAGTACGAATAATATTTTTTTCATCGTATAGATTTTAACACACATCAAATAAAAAATCGTTGTGTAACGATTTTTATTCATCCTTCATTATTTTTCGAGCTTGTGCTAAAACCATAACCCCATTCATCGATCCATACGCTTTATCATCGATAACCGCAACAGGGCAAGGCAATTCTTTTTGTAAATCTTTTAAATGGAATCGAATTTGTGGACCGATCAGTACGATATCCGCATCTTTAGCATAGTTAGCGCTTGTAGAAGAAAATGCTTCAACCTTGCATTCATAACCAATTTCTTTAGCGGCATCTCTTATCTTTAATACGAGTAAACTACTGGACATTCCTGCACCACAAAATAAGACAATTTTTTTCATATTTACCTCATTTCGAATACTATTATGGCATAAGTATTTGACACTTTCAATTGTACGGTTGGTTTCTATACATATGCAATGAAAACGCTTATAATATGGTTAAGCTTGTCATAAGTAAAAGGAGAATTAAAAATGGAATATATCGGTTATATTTTACTCGGACTGGTAGTCGTTGTCGTATTCTACGCTGTTGGTGGATACAATACGCTTGTCTCGCTACGTAACCAAGTTGAAGAAGCTTTCTCTACAATGGATGTTTATTTGACTAAACGTTATGATCTAATTCCTAATCTTGTGGAAACCATAAAAGGTTATGCCAAACATGAAAAAGAAACATTAGAAGCGGTAATATCTGCTCGTAATAAAGCAGTTAGTGCAACTTCAATGGAAGGTAAGATTGAAGCTGAAAATGCGATGTCTGGCGTTATTGGTCGTTTATTTGCTTTAGCTGAAGCTTATCCAGATCTAAAGGCAAACACAAACTTCTTAGACTTACAAACTCAATTAAAAGCAATTGAAGATGATATTGCGAATGCACGTAAGTATTTCAATGGTGTTACTCGTCAATATAATACAAAGATTGAAGTATTCCCAATGAACCTATTAGCAGGTATCTTTGGATTCACGAAGAAACCACTCTTTGTGGTTGCGGATGAACAACAACGTCAAAACGTTAAAGTATCATTCTAAAAGGGGATCTACCCCTTTTTTTGGAGTAAAAATGAAAAAATTTATCTTAATGAGTTTCGCTTTACTCTTATTGAGCTTCACGACTGTATCCGCTTATGATCCAGTTGTCATCAACACCTTTGATATTAAGATGGTAGTGGATGAAAATGGGCTTATTAAAGTAGATCAAACACTTGATGTACAGTTTAATGAAGATCGTCATGGCATATATGCGTATATTCCACAATCGTATAACATGGTCTGGACGATTGATAACCAAGAGATTGAAAAGAGTTATTATTTTCCTGTTCGTAATGTCCAAGTATTTGGGGATGATTATGAATATGAAACGGATGGCTATGACAATGTAGTGCTTAAGATTGGGGATGAAGATCGTACAATCTATGGTCAAAAGACCTATCATTATTCATATACCATCCAACTTAGAGATTTAGACTTAGAAGGTAGACAGATTTTCTATCAGAATCTCGTTGGAGATGGATGGCAGATTCCGATTAATAATGTGACATTTAGTATTACTCTTCCTAAATCATGGCCGAGTGATATTCAATTCTATTCTGGCTTGTATGGTAATGATGACGTCGCAAATGTAAACTATGATGTCGTTGGTAATGTATTATCGGGCAGTTATAATGAACCATTACTTACGTATCAAGCATTAACGATTTATGTCCCTCTGCCAAATGATTACTTTACGTTTATTCCACCTACTGATTACAGTGTCTTAATTCTTGGCTTAAGTATTGGATTATTACTCCTTGCCTTTGTATTATTCTTACGTTTCGGTAAAGATGATATTGTGGTAGAAACAGTTGAATTCAATCCTATTCCAGGATTGAGTAGTGCCCAAGTTGGGTTTGTGTATGATGGTATGGTTGATTCAAAGGATATTATCTCCCTTATTATCGAATGGGGTTATAAAGGATATTTGAGTATTACTGAAACAGAAGGCACAAAAGATTTTACCTTAACTAAGTTAAAAGAGATTGATTTAAGTGAAATCAAAGCTGAACAAACGCTCTTTCATCAATTGTTTAAGACGGGTGAGATTGTATCAAGTGATACGTTAAAGAATACGTTCTATATTGCGATGCAAAACGCGAAGAATGATGTGTATCGATATTTCCAGGGAAATCCTAAACGTCATATTTATTCCAATACAGCGACTTTCTTAAAAGTATTGTTTGGAAGTTTAGGGTTAATTCCATTAGCACTGTTGTTTGCGAATTATTATTACATGTTAAGTTATCGTGGAATTGTATCGTTTGTGATTGCAGGTGTAATCTTCTTATTTGGATCTTCACTTGGGGCATGGTTAATCTATTCGGTTAAACGTTGGCCTTCACAAAAATCGTATTTAAGAATGTTAAATGCTGTATTCTTGTTTATCTTATTTGCGTTATTTACGTTTGGTTCATTTACAGTTTCTTACTTTATCTTAATTCCAGTATGGCAATATGCCCTTGTATTACTATTAACCCTCATCCTTCTAGGGCTCGTCTCTGTGATGGATAAGCGCACTGAGTTAGGTATAACCTATCTCGGTAAAATACTTGGTCTTAAACGCTTTATAGAGGTTGCGGAGAAAGATCGATTAGAGATGATGGTAAAAGATGACCCAACGTATTTCTATAAGATATTACCGTATGCCTATGTATTAAATGTATCGGATGTATGGAGTAAGAAATTTGAATCCATTGCGATTGAACAACCTTCTTGGTACTCTGGACCAAATACGCATTTCAATACATTCATCTTTATGAATTCATTCAATCATACTCTATCCAACATGAATCAAGTCATGACATCAATTCCTCAACGTTCTGGAACAGGCGGTGGTGGATTTGGCGGTGGTGGCGGTGGATTTAGTGGTGGAGGCTTTGGCGGCGGTGGTGGCGGAAGCTGGTAAACACATTAACGTGAACATCAAAAGTGTTCGCGTTTTTTTATGCGGAATTTGGTACGATAGAGGTAGAGAGGTGCCCCTATGAAAGTAAACTTCTTAACCAGTGGATTCCCTAACGGATTAACAACAGAATTCACATTGGAACTCAATAAGTATTTACCTGTTAATCCTTCTTTTGTGTTCATCGCATCTGATTTCTCGCAACCAGCACGGACACAGTATTTTTTAGATGTACTTATTCAATCCTTTAGAGATAAAGGCCTTGTATTTAAAACAATCCATACGATTGATTTTCATATTACACCAGATGTCGCACGAGAATTAGTCTATGAGGCTGATGTTGTATGGATTGCGGGTGGACCTACACTTAAACAAATGAACTACATTAAACAATATGAATTAATTCCTAATCTGTTGAATCGAAATGGTATAACGATTGGGATGAGTGCAGGTTCAATCAATATGGCTAAACGAGCTATTTTGATTGAAGATACAGATGATAATGTAAAGACTGAAATTTATGATGGTATTGGTTTAGTTAATATAAATATAGAACCGCATCTTAACTATGCAAGTATCGACCATATTAAAAATATAGAGAAATTAAATAATGAAACCATTATCGGTTTATACGATAATTCGTTTATTGTATTAACAGACGATAGACAAGAATATTTTGGTAAATATAAAGTATTCGAAAAAAAAGAATCATAAACCTATGATTCTTAACGATTAACCTTTAATACTTTCGCAATTTCACGTTTCGCATCGCGTTCTTTTTCACTTTGACG
>DASSDQ010000057.1:0-2982 GCA_035697025.1 Erysipelotrichaceae bacterium
TGTTTGAGTTTAGGGGGGGGATTTGGTACACTTAGAAGGATGAAAAAACCAGTGATTCTTATAAGCTCTATTATATTTCTACTAGCGACATTTTTAATTGTATTTGCGGCAAATGATGGATTTAGAAAGTGTGATTTAAAGCAAGATACAGTATGTTTTGATAAAGATCTTAAACAATATTCAATCGAAGAAAATGCAGTATTAACCCTTGAAGTGAATACATTAGAATATGGAGAAGCGATTAAATCATTATGGAGTACGCTCCATCCAGATGCGAATCCGCTTAATATTGTATTAGACAACGAAGGTAGTTCAGATGTGATGGTGTTAAATCAAAATGATGCGGCAATTCACTATAATGAATTGTTAGTTTTAGATACAAACATTGAAAATAAAGTTAGTACTATCAGTTCTGAACTAAATTTAGAGGGCTTACGTTACTTACCGATGAGTGGTGAAGGTTTTGCGTTTATCACCAATAAAACAGAATTAGAACGACTAACGGGTAATTGGACAGATACCAATGCAAATAATATTCATGACGCATTTGAGAGTTATGAATCAATCATAAATGCACAAGGGGATTGGCAAACGGATAAACGTAAATTAGTATTAAGTTTAAGTGAACCTTATACAATTTATCCTTTACTAACATCCAATGGATGGAAGATTTTTGAAGAGTATTCAAGCTATTATCCAGGATTTGAGAACGAATCATTTTTAGAATCACTTAAGTTTATTGAGACATTATCTACAGTTAATTGGAATGGATCTGAAAATAATAGCGCAATTTCGTATACATGGGACTTTCCTAATGTATTGTTTGATGATAGTTTCGTGTTCAGTCAAGTTGCGACGTGGATGTTTGTGGAAGAAATGGATTCAAAACATGAGAGTGAATGGGTTATTTCGTCATTCCCTAAGGCATTAAATTCAAGTGATTCATCATTACATCCGATGTTAACGGAAGTAATGGGGTATAGTATAAATAGTACAACCTTGTACCCAAGTGCTGCTCACGAACTTATTCGATTGATGTATTCTCTAGATGGTTTACAAGCGAAAGTGAATAATGATGATCGAATTCTATTAAGTGATAAAGAGACTTTAGATGGTTTAAACTTTATTAATTCGATTCAAAAACAGTTTGCGTATGCATTTCTTGAGTCTGAAAGTGAACCACTTTCTGCAGTTGAAGATTATCCAAATCTATTAGCGATTAGACTTTTCTATGAGATTGATTTAGAGTCAACGATTCAACGTTTATGGAATAAAGAAATAACAGTTGAAGAAGCACAGATTGAGCTTGCGTTGAAATCGGATCAATGGATTATAAGTAAAACGAAACTATTTGAGGGTAAGATAAATCATGAGTAAAAATGAAAAACTATTAGTATTAATCAATGCGACTTATTTTATAGCGGCTACAATGTCCGCTGTTTTTGTTAATGTATATTTATATGCGTTTACGGGTTCAATCAATTCAATGACGATGTATGCGATGGTGCGTTTTACGATGATTCCATTAGGTTTTTTCATTGGTGGATTAATCAGTCGTAAATTATCGTTATCAACTATCTTATCGTTGGGTTTATTAATTATCATTAGTGCATTTGCGTTTTTATTAGGATTTAACCATTTATTCAAAGATAATTACTACTTAATTTTCCTTGTTGGGTTAGTCTTAGGAACAGGTGAAGGTTTCTATTGGTTTTCAATTATTAGTTTAAATCTACAATCATCTTCAAAAGAAACACGTGCACAATTCATATCGGTAATGGCCATCTTCAACTCTGCATCTACCGTTGTGGCGCCGTTTGTTGCGACAATGATTGTTCGTTTTTCGGATACTGATTCGGTTGGGTATATCCGCATCTTCCAAGTTGTGATTGTACTACAAATCATTGCGGCACTTGTATCAAGAAGTGTTAAGAATGTTTATGTGGCTAAACCCTACACATTACTCGATAAGTTTAATTTAAAAATAGATCCACAATGGCGCTATGTCATGTATAGTCATTTCTTGTTTGGGATTAGAGATAGTTTACTGATTGTTCTAACCAGTATTCTTATATACAATGCGACGGGTGGTAAAGGTAGTTTATATGGGGATTTATTGACTGGATTTGCGGTATTAAATCTAATTGCTAACTTTGCGGCACGTAAGATGATTCGACGTGATAATCGCTTAATGATGTACACATATGGAGCTTTCTTGTTATTTACAAGTACGATGGTTTTAGTCTTAATGCCGAATATGATTGGCGCAATTTACTTTGGGCTCGTTAATGCGATCGGTAGTCCATTTGTCGCTAATACATTTAATATTATCATGATGAATGCTTTGCAGGATTATGTCGAAGAAGAGAATGTGTTTGGACGTATTATTTCTAAAGAATTTATGTTAAATGGAGGAAGACTTCTTGGTATGGCAAGTATATTAATCTTCGCGACATTTATTCCAGAACCTTATTCATTGATTGTGGCAGTAACTTTCTGTTCAAGTTTTGCGCTAATTCTTGTCGCATACGCTCATAAATACCATAAACAAAGAGATCTTATTAAAAGGGCTTAATGATGTACTGGGAGAATTTCTTAAAAAGAGAATTTAAAGAAGATTATTTTATTCAACTTTCTGATTTTCTAAAGGAAGCCTATTTAACACGTACGATTTATCCTAAACGAGATGATGTTTTTAATGCGTTTGCATACGCAAAGTATGAAGAGTTGAAAGTGGTTATTATTGGACAAGATCCTTATCATCAACCTCAACAAGCGCATGGATTATGCTTCTCTGTTAATCCTGGGATTATGATTCCACCAAGCTTAAAAAATATCTATAAAGAATTGAGTGATGATATGGGATGTTCAATGCCTGAAACGGGATGTTTAATTCCGTGGGCTAAACAGGGTGTTTTACTTCTAAATAGTATCTTAACCGTTGAAGATAGTAAGCCATTATCCCATCAAAATAAAGGTTGG
>DASSDQ010000058.1:0-9278 GCA_035697025.1 Erysipelotrichaceae bacterium
GATAATGCATAAAATACTGCATCAGATCCAAGTGTATTGTAGATTAAAGGTATACCCATAAATACAGCATTTGAAAATGAAACACCAAAATTTAAAACTCCATTTTTACGATAAAAAATATGTGCTACAAAGATGGATATAAGTATCGCAATTAAAGCTAAACCTGCAGAAACCATTAAGTTAAATGTTTTCTCATTACTGTATTCCATTCTAAACGCTTGAATAATGACTGCAGGTGTAATGATATAAAGTAAAATGTTACCTAAATCTTTA
Source organism: Erysipelotrichaceae bacterium (assembly GCA_035697025.1). Taxonomy (GTDB): domain Bacteria; phylum Bacillota_I; class Bacilli_A; order Erysipelotrichales; family Erysipelotrichaceae; genus UBA2212. The sequence continues at coordinate 274 of DASSDQ010000058.1, forward strand.
CTTCCTTGTGTTGTTAAATAACCCTTCTTTACCGCAAAATACCCACAAAAAATGAGTACTAACATGATGGCTACTTGATTTAATACTAATAGTGCTAATTGCATATTTTTCCTGTTCTAATAATCGTTATCTATTATTCTGATACTAATAATTTCACTATTTTAGTTTAACCTATTTACATATGTTTTTCGATAACTTATTTGTGAAATAATGACTAACATTATTTATATCATAATTATTTAAATAAATTTCTAAAGTGAAGGTTTAACGAAAATTGTTGCCAAAAACCTTTAATTTTAACTCTGAATGGTATTATGAAGACAAAGCATACAATTTAAAGGAGAATCTATGACAAAACGTGTAAACAAAAACTATTGTGTTATTGGGGCTGGGCATGGGGGTCAAGCATTAGCTGCCTATTTACAATATCTCGGTAATCCAACCATCTTATACAATCGTACAAAAATGGTTATTGATCAAATAAATGCTTATGGTGGGATTGAACTACAAGGTATGATTAATACAATGATTAGTGATATTCGTGCAACTTCAAATCTTAAACAAGCTCTTGATGAATCTGAAATAATTATGATTTGTATTCCAGCGCATGCACATCAAGACATCGCTAATCAAATGGCTCCATATCTTCAAGCTCATCATAAAGTTGTGATTAATCCAGGTAGAACACTTGGGGCGTTTATGTTTGATCGTTACTTGAAAGCTGCTGGTTGCACACTTGATATACCAATTGGTGAAACTGATACCTTCGTCCTAACCTCTCGTAAAATCAGACCTGGTATCAGCCAAATATTTTCACGTAAAAAGGTATTGCATGTGGCAGCACTTCATCAAGAACATAGTCAAATTATCTATAATGAATTAATTCATTCCTTCGCCATGATTAAAATGGAAAAATCGATTTTATTCACTTCATTATCCAATATTGGCATGATTTTTCATCCATTTCCTGCACTTATGAATTTGTCGCGCATTGAATGCGGTGAAAATTATCGACACTATAAAGATGGTATTACCCCTATGGTCGCAAAATTTCTTGAGAAACTAGACAAAGAGCGTATCGCATTAGCAAATTATTTTGAATGTCCGATGCACGACGCTAAACATTGGTTAGAAGATGTGTATGGAAGTGAAGGAATTCACCTTTATTCTGCCTTACAAAACACAAGTCAATACGATGAAATTGGTTCACCTACCGATGTTACTACTCGTTATATTTATGAAGACATCCCTACTGGAATTGTCCCAATGTTAGAATTAGCGAAACTAGCAAACACACCACACAAATACTTACAACTTGTTCTCGACTTAGCGAATAGTCTATATGGTATTGATTTTAGAGAAATAGGACGTAATGATGTACTAGAATTCTACAATCAATATAAACCTAAAGGAAAAGAATAATGAAAAACTATGGTCTTATTAAATCGTCTTTAGATGCTCATACTTTGGGCATTAATTCGATTAGAGGACAACTTGAAGAATGTAAACAAAATGTTTGTGTTGGTGATTATACAATAGAAGTCGCATTACGAGAAATTAAACAAATAGAAAATCAAGATATTATTGCGAAATGGATAGAAGATAATCGGATTACACATTTAGGAATCTCTTATCGTTTAGATCCGATGGACGCATGTTATATTATGCGAGTTTTAATGTTGACGATTCGTGAACATAATCTAATGGCAGATAACGGTGGCTTAATCGAAAAAATATTTTTTGCTGGATTACCTGAAAGTTGTCAATTAATTCAAGAAGAATATGGACCACTGATAAAATGTTTTATTGGATCAGAAAGTGTTCAAGAAACATTATCCAAAATGGGTTTAGATGATCGTGAAATTCCAAAAGTATTACTCGAAGGTTCGAATTATGATAACCAATTAAATCGTATTGCGACTGCGTTTATTCAGTCAAATACATATAAATCATTTACACCAACAAAAAACACAAACTATATCGAATTTGGGTCAAATAAAGATCATTTAGTCTTACGTTTAAAAAATCATCAATTAACAAGTGATTTACCTCTAACACGTGTCCATGTTGGTCCATATCTATCGAATCGTGAAGAGGCTGTTCGACTATTCGAAGATTGGTGTAGAGAACTTGCTCAAACAAATTACTTAGACATTATTTCGATTGGATCATCACAATTAACTCAATCAAACTTTAATGAAGATTGGACTGATTTAACGAATGGTGGAGGAGTTCCAATTCAAACAAAAGAAGAATATATTCGTATTTTCAACGCATCTCGACCTCTTTTATTACGCACTTATTCAGGCACTAAAAACATTTTAAAGTTAGCCAAAATTCATGAAGAAAGTATAAACATCGCTTGGCATGCTTTATCATTCTGGTGGTTTAATCAACTCGATGGTAGAGGACCAAATTCACTTCAGACGAATTTAAATGAACATATCGAGACATTGAAGTATATTGCCAAAACAAATAAACCATTTGAACCAAATATTCCTCATCATTTTGCGTTTAGAGGAAGTGATGATGTAACGTATGTACTATCCGCTGTATTAGCTGCTCGTACTGCCAAGAAATATGGAATAAAAGACTTTATCTTACAAGTTATGTTAAATACACCACGTTATACTTGGGGTATTGTAGATATCGCAAAAGCTCGCGCAATTCTTAATCTAATTAATCCAATGATTGATCAAAATTTTAATGTTATATTACAACCTAGAGCTGGTTTAGATTATTTTGCACCAGATATTGATCAAGCAAAAATTCAACTAGCTAATGTAACTATGTTAATGGATGATATTGAGCCAAAGAAAACTAATAGTCCAGAAATCATCCATGTTGTAAGTTATAGTGAAGCTTTATATCTTGCGACACCAGATGTTATCAATGAAAGTATACAAATAACACTGAGTGCATTGAATCATTATCGTATGTACAAAAAGTCTCATCCTGATTTCTTAGCACAATTCGAAAATGAAATTGAATCAAAAACAAATGAATTAATTCAAGAAGTGAAGATTCTTTTAAATTCAATAGATACAAATATTGATAATCCTTATACCGCTCAAGGTCTATATGATGTATTTAAATTTGGTTACTTACAGACGCCTTATTTATGGGCTAATAAAGAAGAATTCCCAAATGCGAGTTACTTTAAAACAAAAGTTTATCATGGATCAACTTATCTCTATGATGATCATGGTAAAAGAGTTGATTCAAAAAAACTGAGCGAATTCGCCCAGTCAAATATTAAGCTTTAAAGTATGTTTGTGCATCGATATCCTGTATAATCTCGCCTTGTTTAAGTTCTATTACGCGTTGACATAATGTTTGTGCAAAGGGTAAATCGTGTGTTATTACAACAACGGTTAACCCTTTTTTATTAAGTGTCTTTAATAGTTCAGAGACAATTAATGTATTCTCTTGATCTAGTGCTGCGGTTGGTTCATCAATCAGTAATACTCTTGGATTAAGTATTAATGCTCGTGCAATCGCAATACGTTGTTGTTGACCCCCTGAACATTCATTTGGAAACTTATTTAAATGTTCTGCTAATCCTAATTGCGTTAATAATTCTTTCGCTACACGATATGATTCTTCTTTTGTCTTCTTAAAGCGTAAACGATACGGTAAGATAAGATTCTCAATCACCGATAAGTGCATGAAAAGATTATAATCTTGAAAAACAACACCTAGTTCATTAACAAGTGTAGGATTTCGTTTCCCCTTTTCATATGCTTTCAATCCTTCTATCGTATAGCTTCCACTTTTAGGTTGTAATAGTCCACTTAATATTTTTAATAAAGTTGTTTTACCACTTCCACTTAATCCTAATAATCCAACGATTTCATTTTCTTTAATTTCAAACGATACATTCTTAAGTACAGATACATTTGTATAAGCATAATTTAATTGTTCTATTTTGATCATGCTTATCTCCTTTTTAGATATTTTAACTCAAGTTTCTTTCCAACTTGAACTACGCCTAAACTAAACATTAAGTATATTAAACCAGCAATAACTAATGCATCAATCCTAAAGTCATTTGTCACAATTTCTTTCGCATTTCTTAACATTTCTCCTAACGCAATCGCTGCTAGAAGTGATGTATCTTTAACTAAAGTAATTGCTTCGTTGATAAGAGGTAATAATGTATTACGATACATCTGCGGTAAAATAATATACCAAATTGTTTCACTTTTCTTTAATCCTAAAACCTCTGCAGCTTGCCATTGGCCCACTGGTATAATGGCTAAACCACTTCTAAATATCTCCGCAAAATAGGCTGCGTAATTAATGATAAATGTTACTGCACCAGCTACTAACCGATTCATTCTGATTGGAATTAAAAGTGGAACTGCATACATTGTAATGTAGAGTTGTAGAAGTAAAGGCGTTCCTCTTACGATCCAAGTAAAGATACTAATGAATTTCTGTGAAGGTTTATATAAATCTGATATTAGTCCAATGATCATCCCAATGGGTAAGGCGAAAATCATGGTTAATATATAAACTAAGAGCGAAACTTTAAATCCTTCCAAGATTGTTGGAAGGATCTGTAACCAATAATTAATCATTAACGTAAGAGTAAATCTTCACCAAACCATTTTAATGAAATTTCTAATGCAGTCCCATCTTCTGCCATATCATCAATGATTTCGTCGATTTTATCTCTTAGCGCAACATCCTCAAGTCTAAATCCAATTCCATAGTTTTCTGATCCAAATACATCTTCAGGAATTTTGTATGCATCAGCTTCTTTAGATACTGCATAACGTGCAAATATTTCATCTGCGACAATCGCATCAATTCCACCTGCTTTTAGATCTAATACAGCTTCAGTAATGGTTGTGTATTTAACCATTTCTTTTAATGAAGTAAAACCTGCACTTTCTTCCAATGCGATTTGACCAGAACTTTGTAATTCAACACCTACATTTTTATCCGCCAAATCCGCAATTGAATTAATTGGAGAATCGCTTAGTGTAAGTATCACAATGCGATTATTAAAATATGGTTTCGAGAAAAGTATTTCTTTTTCACGATCTTCAGTTATCGTTAAACCATTCCAAATCATATCAATATTACCAGCATCTAGTTCTAACACTTTCGCATCCCAATCAATGTATACAAACTCGATTTCAACACCAAGTCGTTCACCAACCTCTTTAGCGATATCGATATCAAAACCAGTAACTTCACCGTTTTCTTTGAATCCCATTGGTGGATATTCAGTAAATCCTACAATCATTTTACCTTCTTCCACTATATCGTTTAAACTGTTGTCCACAACTTCAACTTCCTTAGCCTGACAACCGACTAATATTAAACTCAATACGATAAATATTAACTTTCTCATGTTTGTTCTCCTGTATTACAAAATCGATTATACTTTAATACTTTACCATTGTAAAGTATTAAAGTGTTATTTTCAAAAAAATTATTTAATTCTTCCAAGTATTTTACGATAACCACCTGTTCCATATTGTATACACCGATTAACACGCGAAATTGTCGCACTACTCATTTTAGTTTTCTTACCAATCGTTTCATAGGTATCTCCATCAATTAAACATTGAGCAACCTCTAAACGGTCACGCATATCATTTAGTTCTTTTATGGTACATAAATCCTCAAAGAACTCAGCACATTCCTTCTCTGATTTTAAGCTAAGAATCGCATCGAATAACCGAGCGTATTGTCTCTTATTTTCCATCGTAATTCTCCAATAAATAAAGTTTAATTTAATTCATTACTTTAATCAAGTAAAGAAGAGTTTGGTATAATAAGAATATGAAAAAACAAACAGTTTTATATTGGGTTTCACGAGCAGTTAGAGTAGATGATAATCAAGCGTTATACGCCGCATCTCAATATGCGATAAACAACAACCAACAATTGATTTGTTTATTTAACTATTACCCTAATTTCCCATACGCGAATAAGCGAAATATGCACTTTCTTTTAAGTGGATTACTCGAAATGAGTAATAAATTAAATCAATTGAATATTCCATTACTATTTAAACAAGGTGATATTTTGAATACACTCTCAGAACTCCGAACAGAGTTTGATCTATCGGTGATTTATACTGAACATCAAGTTTTAAAACCGATACTTCATAATCATATTCGTGTTTCTGATTATTGTCTTACCAATAGAATATCGTTTTATACAATTAATACCGCATGTGTCGTACCTGTCACAAAAACGAGTCCAAAACTTGAATACGCGGCTAAAACAATTAGACCTAAATTACTTGCATTATATAAACCTTATTTAAATCAATCTTACTCAATTTCAGTGCATTCTCAGGAAATAGATGTTAACCGATTTGATTTAGAACAATTTAATCAATTCTTTATCACAAATGAACTTGAGGAATTATCCTTATCAAAACTCATTCCAGGTGAAGATGCGGCGAATAAACAATTAGAATATTTTATTAATAATGGATTAGATAACTACCATATTAGAAACGAGTTTAATGGAAAAGGTCAATCCTATCTTTCAGCGTATTTACACTTTGGGATGTTATCACCATTAAAAATGATTCGAGATGTCGAAAATACAAATCATATAAACGCTCCGTTATTTGTAGAAGAAGCATTGATTCGACGTGAGTTAGCGGAGAATTATTGTCACTACTGTAAGGATTTTGATTCATTAGATGGTGCTTGGCAATGGGCAAGACAATCATTAAACAATCACAGAAATGATAAACGCGATTATTTATATACCTTAGAACAATTCGAAAACGCATTAACGCATGATGAAGTTTGGAATATGTGCCAAAAACATGTTGTGAAGGATGGATACTTACACTCATACCTTAGAATGTATTGGGCTAAAATGGTATTATATTGGACTTCATCGCCTGAAGAAGCATTACAGATACTCATTCATCTTAATGACAAATATATGTTAGATGGACGAGATCCAAATGGATATACGGGCATAATGTGGTCAGTTGCGGCTGTCCATGATCGTCCATGGTTTGATCGACCAGTTATTGGTTTGATACGAGCCATGGGAAAAGATGGAACGTTAAAGAAGACAAAAATTAAGATATAAAAACCACATTATTCAAAATGTGGTTTGTTTATCTTAGAATTGAACTCTAACATTAGAACGTTTTATATCACTCAATGTTTTACATGAAGTCATACGCATACATTCTTTTAATTCTCCAATAAGTTTTTCAGCGTACAACTGAACACCTTCCGCTTGTCCTCCAATTGCCATATGACTAAATGGACGACCAACTAATACCGCATCAGCTCCAAGTGCTAATGCCTTGTAAATATCAGAACCACTTCTAAATCCACCATCCACAAATACTTTACAGCGCTTATTCACAAACGTTGTGATTTCTTCTAAGACTTCGATTGTAGCTGTGGAATCATCTAATACTCTGCCACCATGGTTTGAAACAACAATCGCATCAACCCCAGCTTCTATTGCACATTGTGCATCTTCGACACACATAACCCCTTTTACAATAAATGGAACATTCATGTACTCATGAATTTGTTTGAGATCTTCAATTGATTTATACGCTACTGGAACACCTTGTTTCTTTAGAAGAATCAGTCCAGCCGCATCAATATCCATTGCGATAGCGATCGGATCACAACTCTTAACTTCTTCTAACTTCTTCATCGTTAAATCCATTGTCCAAGGTTTAATTGTCATCACAGTACTTTTATTCATAACTTGATGAATCTTTAGCGGCATTTCAAATGCTTCACGATTTGCCCCATCGCCTAAAAATACAGGTAAATTCGCATTACGCGCACCTTCAGTCAATGCGTTCAAATACGTAATCTCATCTATTTTACTCCCATAATTTATCACTACATTAGCGATAGGAGCCACAAAAATAGGCGCTGCACAATCTAATCCAAAGAAATCATAAGTAGAATCAACTTCATAATCCTCGCGGATTAATTTCATATTGATTGTCACATCTTTTAATTTCGATACATTACGAACAAAACTACTTCCTGTTCCTTTTCCACCAGGTCCAGGTGTCCATCCACGACATGTTTCTCCATTACATGTACGACACATTTTACAAATAGTCATATTTTCTTTTGCTTGAATTTTTATCTCATCTAACGTCATTTTATTCTCCCTTTTTAATGCATTAAAGAAAGGTTGTTTCCAACCTTTCTAATTATACTTCTTTAAGAATAATCTTTTAAGCAGTTTCTACTTTTGGTGTACCAATTATTCCAGCTTTGAATAGGAACAATAATAATAGTCCCGCCGCAAATGCTAAACCAATTGGATAAGAAATAGCGGTTGATAATTGGAAACCTTCTGGAGCTTGTAAAATATATGTCATTGAAACTGCACTCATAAATGTAGCTGGTACAGTTGCGATCCAATGATTCACTTTTTCTTTAACTAAATACATAGCACCAGCCCATAGAGCAATCATTGCTAAAGTTTGGTTAGACCAAGAGAAGTATCTCCAAACGATATTGAAATCGATTAATGTTAATAATGCGCCAACACCTAATAAAGGAATAGCTAATAATAAACGTTTTGAAATTGATTTTTGTTCAAATTTGAACCAATCAGCTAATGTTAAACGAGCAGAACGGAATGCAGTATCACCTGATGTAATTGGACATGCAATAACCCCGATCATCGCAAGCACACCACCCACTGGGCCTAATAATTTAAATGCGATATCATACACAACACCTGCTTGACCACCGTATTCAGTTAAAGCTGTAGCTAAACCACCAGTTGATCCATAGAATGAAACACCAGCTGCAGCCCAGATTAATGCAATAACGCCTTCCGCAACCATTGCACCGTAGAATATTTTACGACCATCTTTTTCGGAAGTCATACAACGAGCCATCATTGGAGATTGCGTCGCATGGAATCCTGAAATAGCTCCACACGCAACTGTTATAAACATTAATGGCCAAATCGGTAATTCTTTAGGATGTAAATTAGTCAATGTTAATTCCATCATAGGA
>DASSDQ010000059.1:0-2559 GCA_035697025.1 Erysipelotrichaceae bacterium
TAGTTCACCAAATTGGTGGAAGTGAGGCGTGTCATGTTTATCACTTGGTAAAACTATCTAATATAGTATGATCAAATCTTATACTTTTATAAAACTCTTAATTTAAGTTTATAAGTGCTCTGAAATTCAAATTCAATTCTCTTAGTTTAGAATCGCGAGAATGAGATTAATGATAATGTCCTTATCTTTGGGGTTAGAAGCTGCAATTAAGATAGTAAGGGTTGCGAGTGTCTCATCTGATATTCTCTTTCTACCATCAACAAATAAACTCTTATTACGATCTAGAAAGTAAAGAAATACTGTAGAAGCTATTCGCTTATTACCATCAATGAAACTATGATTCTTTGTTACTAGATATAGAAGCATTGCTGCTTTTTGTTCTAGTGTTGGGTAGAGTTCTTTCCCATCATATGTTTGGTAAATTGTGGATATACTTGAATCAAAAGATTTATCTCTTTCCTTAGCAAAATTATCATTTTTACCTGCAAATTTACTTCTCAATACGATATCAAGGCATTCTTTATACTCTATTCTATATACATCTTTACTTCCATTCGGTAATTCAAAGCTTTGATGATCATAATCATCTAAAAGTGTTAAACTTCGATTATAAGCAATCATAAACTCTAAAAGTTCATTTCCACTTAAATGTAAGTCCCCATCAAATTTACGATAATTATCCAGAATTTCCGTAATTTCTGTTAGATTAGGAATGGATAGTTTGTTTCGATTAATAACATAGCCCTTTAATAGAAAATCCTTCAATACTCCATTTGCCCATTTTCTAAATCTAACTCCTCGATTCGAGTGAACTCTGTAGCCAACAGATATTACTACATCCAAGTTATAAAGCATCTCAGGTCTTGAAGCTTTACTTTTATGCATTTTTTGCATAGAAGTCGTTCTCTCTAATTCTTTTTCTCTAAAGGCACTGTTTATATGTCTTGAGATTACAGATTGATCAGTTTCAAATAGCTCTGACATTTGTTTTTGTGATAACCAAAATGTTTCTCTTTCTGTATCAAAATTTACTCTTAATTCGAGCCCATCATCACTAAAAACTACTTCATTATTATCATTATTTTGTGCTGAGTTTTCCATAACAAAATTATAACATTTCAACTAAATATATATGCTTTATATTGAGAACTGTACATCAAAATGTACTTGTAATTTCTGTTTAAATTAAATATCTTTGAGAAGTTTTGAAAATCTAGAAGACTAGATAATAAGATGAAATCATATTCAGATATACAAAAACCGCTTTTCAGTGGTTAGTTCACCAAATTGCAGGAATTGCTGGAAGTGAGGCGTGGCACTTTTATCACTTGGTTAAAAAAACAAAAGGTTCTCATATTATTGCGAACCTTTTGTAATTGTATGATTTTTATACGAAATATCATAAGTAAAATACATCATATTAAATTGTTTAAATTCTAGTCGATTCTTGACCAAACTAATTTCTTATCAACAATATTCATTAACTGTTTGTCATCTAATGTATCGAATTCACTTAATCTTTTTTCAATATAGTAAATGTTGTTAATCACTGAATTTTCAGGCACATAAAATCTAACATTATTCGATTGGTAATCAACACAAATTTCACCCCCAAGTCTAATAAAGTTATCGTCCTTTTCCAAGTCTGGTAGAATTTTCGACGAAATTGTTTGAGTAACATTTATATAAATGTCATAGTTGTTCTCAGAAGTTTTTACAAGTACAGCATTCCCGTTTTTATAGTTGATACCTTTGATATGAATATCTAGACCACTATCCACAGGTACGATAACCTCTATTATTTCATCACTATATTTAACAACATGTTCTTGTATAAACCCCAAATAATAAGTAGCAATAATCAAAATAAATACTGCTACCAATACTGAGATTATTCTTAAATATTTACTCTTGGATTTCTTGATTTCATTGCTTGAAAACTCAATCGTTTCCTTTAGAATCTCATCTTTATTCTCTTCGTTCAAAATTTCTCCTCCAATAATCTCATAGAGATTTATGTTCAATGCTTCTGTAAGTGGAATCAAAACAGTAATATCAGGAAAGCAAATACCTCTTTCCCATTTACTTACAGCTTTGTCCGAAATATAGATTTTTGAAGCAAGATCACTTTGAGTCATATTCAATCTTTTCCTCGCTTCTTTAATTACATTCCCTGTTTTGATTGGATCCATTAGTTCCTCCTTTCATGTTTAATATTAAATAGTTTGTATTAAATAAGAAACCGACCGATGGTTTACTTTATAATTCTACCTTCGGTTTATTTTTGTTTTCATTAATTTGAGTATATTCCCAATTTTAACATATGTGCTTGTTAAGATTAGTTAAAACAAAAACCGCTTTTCAGCGGTTAGTTCACCAAATTGGTGGAAGTGAGGCGTGGCACTTTTATCACTTGGCAGAATTACACAAGAATCTCTATTAATTAATTAATATCATCATAATGGACGCTTCTCATTATATAGAAGAAATATAAACTATTTTATCCAAACATTCGAATCACTACTAATATGATCAAACAAATACCAAGCAAATTTAAAG